>WRBL01000089.1 GCA_009784565.1 Streptosporangiales bacterium
CGAGGTCCGCGCCGCCGCCGCCGATGAGGTGGTCCGGCACGAGGAGTGCCGGCGCATCCTCGTTCGTACGGCCGAGTCAGGATTGTGACGGCCCGGATCGGGGAATGTTTCGCTGATTAGGCTGCCGGTCCCCTAGACTTTGCCGCCGTGGACGAACGTGGTCAGATAAGCGCGCCCGGCGGTTTCGACGCCGGGGCATCGGTTGTTGCGGACGAGAAGCGGGTGTTCGACCGCCCGGCGGCCGAGATGGCCAAGGAATACGGCCTGAAGCTCAGCGGAGCCCGGCCGTCGCTGTGGGAATACATAGTGATGCTGTGGGAGCGGCGCCACTTCATCGTTGGCTACGCGACCGCGCGGAACGTGTCCATGTACACGGACGCGAAGCTGGGCCAGATCTGGCAGGTGCTGACGCCCCTGCTGAACTCGCTGGTCTACTACCTGATCTTCGGCATCCTGTTCCAGGCGGCCAAGGGCGTCGAGCACTACCCGGCGTTCCTGATCACGGGCGTGTTCGTCTTCGCGTTCAGCGAGCGGTCGATCGTGACCGGCTCCAGCGTGATGCGGGCCAACCTGCAGCTGATCCGGGCGCTGTACTTCCCGAGGGCGTCGCTGCCGCTGGCCTACGTGCTGGTGGAACTGCAGCAGATGATGGTCGGCATGGGCGTGCTGATCGTCATCATGCTGGGCAGCCAGCAGTGGCCGTCCTGGTACTGGTTCCTGGTGATCCCGGCGCTGCTGCTGCAGACGCTGTTCAACACCGGCGCGGCCCTGATCGTGGCCCGGATGGGCGGGTCGCTGGCGGACATCTCGGAGCTGATCCCGTTCTTCCTGCGGATCTCCCGGTACTTCTGCGGCGTCATGTACCTGGTCATCACGCTGCCGATCCAGGGCCTGCCCACCTGGGTCGGGCAGGTGCTGTCGCTGAACCCGTTCGCGGTCTTCATCCAGCTGATCCGGGTGGCGTTCATGTCGTCGTACCGGACGAACTCGGCGGGCAACAAGCCCTACAACCACCAGCTGTGCCAGGCGTTCCTGAATGACCCGGGCAAGCACGTCCCGTACCAGGCCTACTGCCACGCCCTCGTGACCAACAACGACCTGTGGGTCGCGGCCGCGGGCTGGGGCGTCGGCTTCTTCGTCATCGGCCTGGTCTTCTTCTGGCAGGCCGAGAACAAGTACGGCCGCGGCTGAGCCAGGCCCGGCGCGAAAAAGGCGCCCCGGACGAGTTCGTCCGGGGCGCCTTTCGCTGCGTTGGCAGCGGCGTCAGGTGACCGGGAGGCGGGGGACCGGTTCGCGGGCGGCGCGGTAGTCCCGCGAGTACAGGCAGGCCAGGGTGGCCAGGGCCCAGACGGTACCGCGGTCGGCGTGCGGCGGGACGAGAGCCTTCTCGGCGGCGGGCCGGCTGATGACCTCGAACAGGCCCCCCGAGGCGCCCTGGTCCAGGATGTAGGAGCGGAAGAACTCCGAGATCTGGTCCCCGTACTGCCGCCGCCAGTCGAACGTCGCCGGCACCGCCCCCTTGGCGGGCTTGCCCGCGAACGGCACGCCGGTCAGGGACGGCGCCAGTTCCGTGATCGCCGAGCGGATCAGGGACCCGTCGGTACGGGCGGCCAGGGGAACGGCCCGGGCGGCCCGCACCACGCCCTCGTCGAACAGGGGCTGGGTCAGGCGTTCCCGCAGCAGATACGCCTGCCGGGCCGTGGCCGACCACCGGCCCGCCCGGTTCACCAGGTAGAAGTCATCCAGCATCGACAGCGGCCCCCGGGCCAGGGCGGCGGCGCTCCACGGGGCCAGGGAGGCCGTGTAGCCCGCGGCGGCGCCCCGCCGCAGCAGGCCCAGGTGCCGGGTGGTGAGGCGGCGCAGCACCTCGGCGGCGCGCAGCGGCGCGGCCCGGCGCCCGGCGGCCGACTCCGCGTAGCCGCCCCGCAGCAGTTCCCCGCCGTGCCCGCCGGCGGTCAGCGCCGGAGAGCGGCGAGGGTCCACCCGGCCCACGTTCTCGAACGCTGACAGCATCCCGTCCGCGACCAGGACGGTCGCGCGCAGCCGTGCCAGCACGTCCGTCTCGGTACCGGGCTCGGCGGGGGTGACGGCCTCGTGTTCGATGCCGAGAACTTCTGCGACCCGGGAGGCGACCGCGACGTCGGGGTGCGCGGCGAAGCCGTGGGTCCGCCCCTGGACCGGCACCCCGGCCGCCACGAGCGCGGCGGCGATCAGCCGGCTGTCCTTGCCGCCGGTCAGGCTCAGGCGGACCGGCTCGCCGGCCTCCTTCAGCGGCGCGACGGCGGCCACCAGCGCCGCGGCGACCTCCGCCGGGCCGGAGGCCCCGGAGGCGGTCTCCGGGGCCCCGAGAGAGCCCTCGTCGACGTCGAGGCGCCCGTCCGCCACGCGGGCGACCGAGGCCGGGGGGAGGGCGGACACGCCCTTCCACGGGGTGGTGGCGCCCAGCGGGAAACCGGTGTTGACGATCGCGCACGCCAGGTCCGGGTCGGGGGACCCCAGCCGGTTGGCGACGGCCGCGGCCCACATGGCCCGGTCGGACAGGACGACCGCGCCGGGCCCGGAGGCCGCGTAGACCGGGTCGACCCGGGCCAGGCTGGTCCGGGCCTGGACGTGCGTGCCCGGCACGTCCGGGCAGATCGTGCCGGCGAACGACCTGGCGCCGTCCGCGCCGTCGGGAGCGGACCCCCAGCGCACGATCGCCGCGCGGCCGTCCTCGGACCGCCAGGCGACCGTGGCCGGGCCCGGGACGGGCATCAGCGACGGGTCGGTGTTCTCCGCCCGGCCGGTCAGCGCGGCACAGGCCTCGGCGGTCGCCGCGCTGACCGCGAGCGTGAAGAACATGCGCGTCAGCCCAGGTCAGTCGTGAGCAGCTTGTGCCATGTCTCGCACACCGTCTCCAGCCGGTAGGACTGGATCTGCCGGTTGGCGAGATCACCCGCCTCCCGCCAGTCCGCCGGGTCGGACAGCGAGGCGATGAACCCGGCCATCTCGGTGGGCGTCTCCCGGATCCACCGCGTGTCGTAGATGGTCTCCGCGCCTTCCCAGTGCCGGATGACCGGGACCGCGCCGGAGCCCATGCCCTCGGCCGGGGAGACGTGGAACGACTCGTCGTCGCTGGTGGACAGGACGAACCCGATCCGGCGCAGGAACGCCGGCACGTCGGGGCCGGCGTCGTCGAAGACCACGGCGTCGCGCAGCAGCGGCGAGCGCTGGACGCGCCGCAGCGCCTCGGTGTAATGGTCGCGCTCGGCCGGGTTCTGCCACACCCACCAGTGCTGCCACGGCATCCGGGACTTCACGTTCAGCATGTACCGGTCGTCGTCGCGGCGCAGTTCCTCCAGGACGTCCAGGCCGAGATCGAGGCGCTTGCGGGAGGAATCGACGCTGATCATCCCGAGGTGGAACTGGGCGCCGTCCAGCTTGGGCCGGTAGAGCTGGGACACGTCGAGCGGGTTGGGCACGGTGACGACCTTGGCCGCCGGCCAGCCGGTGTGCTCGCGGGTAAGGCGGCTGTAGTGGTCGCTGACGCAGATCACCTGGTCCACGTTGGCGATCCGTACCTGGCCCGGGTAGTGCGAGTACAGCTCGAACCGGTGCAGGTGGACCAGCAGGCGGGACCCCTTGCGCTTGTGGCGGCTGTACCAGATCGCGTTGGGGCCGCACCACTCGCAGATCACCACGTCGGCCCACTCGGCCAGTTCACGCGAGACCGCCTCGTCGTGCTCGCCCAGCGACGCCCACTGGTCGACCCGCACCTCAATGCCGGGCTGGAGCCGGAAGTAGGCGATCAGGGGCTTGAAGAACTTCAGGTCGTGGCCGGCGATGACGACCTTCAGCGGGCTGGCGACCGGCGTGACGTCGGAGGCGACCGCCCGGGACAGGTAGTCGCGCAGCCTCCCGGCCGCCTTCTCCAGCGCGTACTCGGCCGCGGCCGCCCGCGTGCGCCCGGCCGCCAGGGAGTACAGCTCCGGCGACGCGGCCGCGGCGGCGGCCACGTCGGCGCAGTCGTCGAGCGACGCGGCGAACAGCGGGTAATCGGCCCCGAGGAGCTGCTCGTGCATGGGCGTGCGGTTCAGGATGACCGGCAGTCCCAGCTGGCCGAACTCCAGGACCTTGGTGGACAGCTCCAGGGAGGCGTCCAGGTCCGGGTGACGCCAGGACAGCCCGATATCCCCCTCGGAGGCCAGGCGCATCGCCTCGGCCCGGGGCTGGCCGCCGTGCCAGATCACGCCGGGGACGGCCGGGGCGCCGATCTCGCCGAGGGCGGCCCGCATCCGGCGCTTGTAGGTGGAGTCCTTGGGGTCGTCGTGGACCTTGTCGCCGACCATGTGGACCTCGGCGGGGACGCCGCGGTCCTGCAGCCGCGCCGGGAGCTCCGTCATCTCGAGGGTGTTCCACCGGGGCGCGAACTTGCCGGTGTAGACGAGCTTCAGCGGCGCGCCGGAGGCGACCGGCCGCGAGGAGTCGCGGGACACGGACTCGGCGGGCAGGACCGGCGGGAACAGCACCGACTTCCCGCAGGCGGCCGGGATGCTGCCCTCCAGGAAGCAGCGCAGGTCTTCGGTCTGGCACAGCAGGTACGCCGACGACTTCGCGATCATCGCGAGCTCCTCGGCGTGGTTCCCGGTCATCGCGGGGACCGCCTGCGGGAGGTCGGTGAGGTAGGTCCACAGGCGCCCGTCGAACGCGCCGCTCTTCGCCGCGGCGGCGACGAGACCGCGACCGCGGAGCACGACCAGGTCGAAGGGCTTCTCGGAGTCCACCGCGGCCAGCACGGAGACCGCCTGCGGCACCGTGAGGCTGGCCTCGGCGAGGTCCGGGAGCAGGGCTTCGGCGTGCGGGCTGCGGAGGGTGACCGCGTCCATCTCCCGAAGCGGCGCGGTGAGCCGGTCGGTGCGGACCGGCGCCTTGAGGACGATGGTGACGTCGCAGTCCGCAGCGGCCAGCGCCTGGGTGACGCCCTGGACCCAGATGGCGGAGCCATCGAGCAGGTTCAGGTCGACGTCACCGTAGACCAGCGCGCGGGGGCGGTGTCCGGCCATTGGGGTGTCAGCTCCTAACGGTGAACAGGCGGAGGCCGTGCGCGCCCCAGCGGTCAGCGGACGGTGAACCGGGTGCGAGGAGGTCGCGCCGGACGAGGGCGGGTGTCTCCAGCGCGGTCGTGAACGCGTAGTCGGCGGCATCGGAGGAGGTAACCCCGACGGCGTCCGCCTGCGAGCACTCCCGCGCGCACGCCAGGTCGAGCAGGTAGGTGTCGGGCAGTTCCGCCGGGTCCGCGCCGGCGGACGGCCAGGGAGCCACCCAGCCGGCGTCGGCGTGCCGGACCATCGGCCGGGCCCACTCCAGGCCGCCGGAGGCTTCCGGGCCCGGGACGGGGTCGACCACCAGGATCCGGGTTCCCTTGTCGGCGAGGCCGCTGAGCGCCTCGCGGGCCGCCGCGGCGGCGCTCCCGGGGACGGCGGAGACGATGACCTCGGACGGGCGCAGCCGCTGCCGCTTCAGGGCGGCGCCCAGGCGGCCCGCCGCGTCGGCGTCGGCCGCGCTGGCCACGACGGCCACCTGCCGGCCGCCGTAGGCGGAGGCGGGCAGCCCCGCCGCCCGGATCAGCTCGCGGACCCGGACCGGGGTGGAATGCGCGGAGAAGATGTCCCGCAGGCCGGCCCGGATCTCGGCCGTCGGCAGCGGTCCCGCCGCGACGGCGGAGGCCAGCTGAGAGCGGACCGCGTCGGCGTCGCGCCGGTGTTCACCAGCACGGGCGGCCAGCCCGACGACGCGGGCGCCGCTGGCCCGCTGCTCGCGCCCCTGGGCCTCGGACGCGGACACGAACACCGCGCGGGACCGGTACAGCCCGGGCAGGGCCCGCCAGGACCGGCCGCCCGCCAGGGTGACGG
Source organism: Streptosporangiales bacterium (assembly GCA_009784565.1). GTDB lineage: Bacteria > Actinomycetota > Actinomycetes > Streptosporangiales > Streptosporangiaceae > Trebonia. The sequence continues at coordinate 5,892 of WRBL01000089.1, forward strand.
CGGCCTCCGCGTCCGGGCCGGAGCCGGTGACCGCGTCGAGCAGGGCCCGGACGCCGGGCGCCTCACGGGGGTCGCGGTCCCCCGCGTACACCGGGTCCGCCGGGCGGTCCGGCGTGACGCCGACCGGGTTGAACCGGGCCAGCTGCGTGCCGAAGTCCGTGTCCAGGACCGTGTCGACCGTCGGCACCAGCCAGCTCAGCCCGGGCATCCGGGACTGGGGCACGTTGCGCACCAGGATGACCGGGATGCCCAGCGAGCGGGCCATGACGATCATGCGGGCGAGCCTGCGGCCGCGGTCGGCGGCGGCGGGGTCGGTGGCGTACGCCCAGGGGTTTCCCGGCAGCATGGCGGCCGCCTCGACCACGACCAGGTCGGCGCCGGTGGACTCCACGACGATGTCGGCGTCGTGGGGGAGCAGCGGGTGGACGGTCGCGTCGGGCGCCAGGGTGGCGCAGGTCAGGGCGGTGAGCGCCCCGGTGATCACCGGCCCCTGGGCGGAGCCCGCGGCCACGGCGCCGGAGCCGGACAGGACCAGCCCGAGATCGGGCAGCGGCGGCGCGCCCGGAGAGGTCAGCGCCGACAGGAACCGGGCCCCGGTCCCGTCCAGGTCGGTGAGCTGGGCCGAGGCGAGAGCCCCCGCCGCGTTCTGGGCCGAGGTCGGGGTGGCGCCGCGCTCGCGCCACAGCCGGTACAAGTCGCGGGGCAGGGCGGCGCCGCGGGGCCAGGGCCGCTTGGCGGCATTGGCGACGACGCGGCCGAACCGCCACGACGCCGAGCCCTCGACCGCATTCAGCCGGGCCTGGGTGAGGGCCAGCTGCATGCGGGTGTCGCGCAGTTCGCGCGAGAGCCGCTCGTGCCCGGCGGTTCCGGAGTCCTCCGCCTGCCCTTCGGGCGACGGCGTCAGGTCAGTCATCGGCGTTCTCCAGCCAGGACGTCAGGATCCGCGCGATCCGGGGGCCGGCCTGGCCGTCCCACAGCGGGGGCAGTTCCCCGTCGTAGGGGCCGTCATGGACGGCCTTGGCGGCGAGGCCGGCGACGTCATCCACGGTGACCAGGCGGTTGGAACCGCTGGTGATGGTGATGGGGCGCTCGGTGTTGGGTCGCAGGGTCAGGCACGGCACGCGCAGCAGCGTAGTCTCTTCCTGCACGCCGCCCGAATCGGTGACGATCGCGGCGGCCCCCCGGACCAGCGACATGAACTCGATGTAGCCGAGCGGGTCGACCACCTTGACGCGGGGCGAGTCCAGCAGGCCGGCCTTGGTCAGGGTGGCCCGGCCCCGAGGGTGCACCGGGAAGATCACGTCGGTCTGGGCGGCGATCTGGTGCAGGGCCTTCACCAGCTCGGCGGCCCGCTCGGGCGTGTCGACGTTGGCCGGCCGGTGCAGCGTGGCGACCACGTACTTGCCGTCGAGGCCGTAGGTCTTGGACGCGTAGGAGGCGTCGAACTTGTCCAGGTTCGCGATGAGGGTGTCGATCATCGGGTTCCCGACCAGGTGCACGGCCGACGGCGGCCGCCCTTCCTGGGCCAGGTAGCCGATGGCCTCCGGGGACGTGGCGAACAGGATGTCGCACATGTTGTCCGTCAGCCGCCGGTTCCACTCCTCGGGCATGCCGGTGTCGAAGGACCGCAGCCCGGCCTCGACGTGGGCAAGCCTGATGCCGAGCTTGACCCCGGCCAGCCCGGCCGCGACGGTGGAGTTCACGTCGCCGTAGAGCATGACCACGTCCGGCCGGTGCTCGACGAACTCGTCCTCCAGCTTCGCGAGGATCTGGGCGGTCATCTTGCCGTGCGAGCCGGAGCCCACTCCCAGGTTGACGTCTGGTTCGGGCAGCCCGAGCTGGACGAAGAAGATGTCGGACATCTTCTCGTCGTAGTGCTGTCCGGTGTGGATAATCCGCTGCTCGTGGCCGAGCGCCGCCAGCGCACGGATCACCGGCGCCGCCTTGACGAAATTCGGCCTGGCCCCGAGTACATGCGTGATGGACGCGCGCATCGCCTTCCCTGGAAAATTGTCGCTTGCCGGCATTCCGATGTTGAGATTACGGGCAACTCGCCCCGTGCTAGTGCTGCTCAGCATATTTGTGGCGGGTAAAACACTACGGGCCGCAGTATTTAGACGGTCGGCTGCCCACAGGCGGCGCGCGTGGACTAGTATCCGCCGGCGTGACTACCGCCCCCTCACCTCGCGCGATCGTGCTGGCTTTGTCGGTAATGGTGCGGCATATAACCGATGATCCGGTTCGTGCGCTCACCCTGGGCTGGCGAGCCCTGCCCGCTCCGCTGCGCGGCTGGCTGCGGCTGGCCGGACCCTACGGGCGGGCCTCCGCGCTCTGGGGGGCGGGGGACAAGCGGTCCGCGCTCGGCTCGCTGGAACGCCGCCCGGCCCGGCTGGCGGCGTTCGCCCTGGCCGTGGACCAGCCGCAGGTCGCCCGGTCGGCGCTGGCCCGGCTGCCCGGGTCCTCGGCGGCGCGTCCCGTCCTGGCCGCGCGGCTGGCCTACCGGGAGGGCCGCCTCGACGACGCGGTCCGCGAACTCGACGGCGCGCCGGGGGGCCGCGCCGCCCGCCTGCGCGCGACCCTGCGGGCCGAGGCCGCCATGCTCGAGCCCGGGACCCTCAAGAGCCGCTCGAAGCGAAACGGATCTCCGGCCCCCGTCCGCGGAAGGGTCCTCCACGTCGTTACCGACGGGCTGCCGACGACCAGCGCCGGGTACACGGTCCGGACCCAGGAGATCGCCCTGGCCCAGCGCGCGGCCGGCCTGGACCCGCACGTCGCCACCCGGATCGGCTTCCCGGTCACGGCCGGCCACATCGACGGCCGGTTCGAGGTAGCGGTGGACGGCGTTCCCTACCACCGGCTGCTGCCGTGGGTGATGCCCGGCCGGATGGACGCCATCGCCGCCACGCAGCTGCGTCACGCCTCGAAGCTGGTGGACTCGCTGAAGCCCGCGGTGCTCCACGCCGCCAGCAACTACTCCAACGCCCTGATCGCCATCGCCCTGCGCGAGGCCTACCAGATCCCGTACGTGTACGAGGTCCGCGGCTTCTGGGAGGACACCTGGCTGTCCCGGCACGCCGGCACGGCCGGCCTGGAATCGTCGGACCGCTACGTCCGCAGCCGGGCGCTCGAAACGCACTGCATGACCACCGCCGACCTGGTCGTGACCCTGGGCGAGGCGATGCGCGCCGAGATCATCGGGCGCGGCGTGGACCCGGACAAGGTCATCATCGCGCCCAACGGCGTCAGCGAGGAGTTCCTCACGCCGCTGCCCGACGGCGCCGCGCTCCGCGCCCGCCTCGGCATCCGCCCCGACGAGTTCGCCGTCGGGCTGGTCTCCAGCCTGGTCGCCCACGAGGGCATCGGCACGCTCCTGGAAGCGGTGAAGATCCTCAAGGACAAGGGCGTGCCCGCCCGGGCGCTGATCGTGGGCGACGGGGCCGAGCGGACCGCCCTGGCGCACCGCGCCGCCGAGCTGGGCCTGGACGACGCGATCTTCACCGGCCGGGTCCCGATGTCCCAGGTGCGCGAGCATCACGCGGCGCTGGACGCGTTCGTGGTCCCCCGCACCCCGGACCGGGTCTGCCAGCTCGTGACCCCGCTGAAGCCGGTCGAGGCGATGGCCAGCGGCCTGCCGGTCGTGGTCAGCGCCACCAGCGCCCTCACCGAGATCATCGAGGACGGGGTGCGGGGCATGTCCTTCCCGCCCGGCGACGCGCACGCCCTGGCCGACCGCCTGCGGCGGCTGCAGGCCGATCCGGCGCTGCGCGCCGAACTCGGCACGAATGCCCGCGAATGGGTCGCCCGTGACCGCACCTGGAAGCACAACGCGGACCGGTACCGGGACGCATACGCCCGACTGGGCGCGGTTTGACCGGGTGACCTCATACGATGTGGGGATTCATTTGGCTTGAGGAGGCTGGATTTAGGTGAACGTCGTCATCATCGGGCTGGGCTACGTGGGTCTGCCCCTGGCGCAGGAAGCGGTCCGATCCGGCGTGAGCATCACCGGGTTCGACGTCAATCAGGGGGCGGTTGACGGCCTCAACGCGGGCCGGTCGCACATCGACGACCTGTCCGACGCCGATGTCGCCTCCATGGTGGCCGGGGGCTTCCGGGCGACGACGTCCCTGGCCGACATCAAGGACCCGGACACGATCGTGATCTGCGTGCCGACCCCCCTGTCGGAGTCCGACGGCCCGGACCTGACCGCGGTGAAGGCGGCCACCGAGACGGCCGCGAAACTGCTGCGCAAGGGGACCACGGTCGTCCTGGAGTCCACCACCTACCCGGGCACCACCGACGAGATCGTGCGCCCGATGCTGGAGAAGTCCTCGGGCCTGACCGCGGGCCTGGACTTCCACCTGGCGTTCTCCCCGGAGCGGATCGACCCGGGCAACCAGAAATTCGGCGTGAAGAACACGCCGAAGGTCGTGGGCGGCCTCACCCCGGCCTGCACATCGGCGGCGGCGGAGTTCTACGGGCAGTTCATCGACACGGTCGTCCCGGCCAAGTCCGCCCGCGAGGCCGAGATGGCCAAGCTCCTGGAGAACACCTACCGGCACGTCAACATCGCCCTGGTCAACGAGATGGCGATCTTCAGCCACGAACTGGGCGTCGACCTGTGGGACGCGATCCGGTGCGCCGCCACCAAGCCCTTCGGCTTCCAGGCGTTCTACCCCGGCCCCGGTGTCGGCGGCCACTGCATCCCCATCGACCCCAACTACCTGTCCTACAAGGTCCGGGCCGAGCTGTCCTACCCGTTCCGTTTCGTGGAACTGGCGCAGGAGATCAACAGCCGGATGCCGACCTACGTGGTGGACCGGGCCGCGGAGATCCTCAACACCGACGCCAAGGCGATGAACGGCGCCAAGATCCTGCTGCTCGGCGTCACCTACAAGAAGGACATCGCCGACCAGCGCGAATCGCCGGCCCGCCCGATCGCCCGCAAGCTGCTGCAGCGCGGCGCGGTCCTGTCCTACCACGACCCGTTCGTGGAGAACTGGCAGGTCGACGGCAAGGACATCGCCCGGGCCGCCGACCCGGTGACGGACGCGGACCTGACGATCCTGCTCCAGTCGCACTCGACCTACGACCTGCCCGACATCGCGGCCCGCTCCCGTCTCCTGTTCGACACTCGCGGGACGAAGCTGAGCGGCGACGGCGTGTTCCCTCTGTAGAACCTGAAGAGACCGGCAAGCCCGCCCCCCGCGGGCTCGATGTCACATAGGCTCCCTTTCCAGGCGGGCTCGATGTGCCATCGGCTGCCTAACCGATTCGTCAGGAAAGGCCCGGAAATGCACGTCGTGGTGTGCACGGTCGTGCACCACCCCGCGGACGCGAGGATCTACTTCCGTGAGATCCGCGCCCTGCTCGACGCCGGTCACCAGGTGACGTACATCGCCCCCTGGGGCGAGCCCGGCGCCCCGGACCCGGGGGCTTATGTTCGCGATTCCGGTCGTGATAGCGACAGCAACGGCGAACTTAAGGCCGTGGTGATCCCGCGGGCCGCGGGGCGCAACCGCCTCGGGCCGCTGAAGGCCGCTCGCGCGGCCATGGCGGCGCACGCGCCCGGCGCGGACCTGCTCCTGGTCCATGACCCGGAACTGCTGCTGGTCCTGCCCCCGAAGGACAAGCGCCCGCCGACGGTGTGGGACGTCCACGAGGACACCGCGGCCGCGCTCACCACGAAGGCCTGGCTGCCGCCCTGGATGCGCCCGGTCGCCGCCGGCGGCGTGATCTCCGCCGAGCGCCTGGCCGAGAGCCGCCTGCACCTGATCCTGGCCGAGCACGGCTACAACGACCGGTTCCGCGGGACCCACCCGGTGGTGCCCAACACCACGTTCGTTCCCGACGAGGCCGCGCCGCCGTCGGGGGAGCGCCGGGTCGTCTACGTCGGGCACATCTCCCCGGACCGGGGGTCAGCGGAGATGGTGAAGCTAGGGAAGCTGCTGAAACCGCACGGGATCGCGGTTGAACTGGTCGGCCCCGCCGACGCGGCCGCCCAGGCGCACATCGCCGCGGGCGGCGACGCCGTACGCGCCCGCGGCTTCGTGCCCAACCAGGAAGCCCTCGCCCTGACCGAGGGCGCCCTGGCCGGGCTGTCGCTGCTGCACGACGAGGAGAACTTCCGGCACTCCATGCCGACCAAAGTCCACGAGTACATGGCCCGCGCCCTGCCGGTGATCACCACGCCGCTGCCGCTCCCAGCCGGCCTGGTAGACGACGCCGGCTGCGGGTTCACGGTGCCGTTCGGGGCCGGGGGAGTCGAGGCGGCCCGCGACGCGATCCTCAAACTGGACGGAGACAAGGACCTGAGACTGCGACTCGGTGACCGCGCCCACGCGGCGGCGAAGGCGTCCGACGGCTGGCGCCGCGATTCGGCGGCGTTCGTCACGCAATTGCAAGAGTGGGCTGATACGCGTGGATAGTATGCAACGCGTGCGAGAAGTCATCAGGCGCAACAAGCTGTTCACCGGGGCCCTCGCCGCCGGAGCGTTCCTGCGCCTGCTGGCGGTCCTGGGCTATCCCGGCGCGCTCTGGTTCGCCGGCGACTCCTACGTCTACCTCGGTTCCGCGCTGCGTCCCCAGCCGAACCTGTCCAAGACCACCGGCTACTCGCTGTTCCTGCGAATGCTGCTGCCGCTGCACAGCCTGACCCTGGTCGTGGTGCTCCAGCACCTCATGGGGCTGGCGGACGCGGTCATGATCTACGCGCTGCTGCGCCGGGCCAGCGTCTCGCGGAAGTGGGCGACCGCCGCCACGCTGCCGGTCCTGCTCGACGGGTACTTCATCGAGAACGAGCACCTCCTCATGACCGAGGCGGTGTTCACGTTCTGCCTGATGGTCGCCCTGACCATCGTGCTGTGGCGGCCGAAGACCTCGTGGTGGAAGGCCCTGATCGTCGGCCTGCTGATCGGCTACGCCGCGATCGTCCGGACCGACGGCGCGGTCGTGCTGCCGATCCTCCCGCTGTTCCTGCTGATCCGGGGCAAGTCCTGGAAGACCGTCGGCGGGTGGGTGTCGGCCGTGGTGATGTGCGTCGGCGTCCTGATCCCGGTCGGCGGCTACGCGAACTGGTTCCACTCCCGCTACGGCAGCTACGGCATGACCGAGGCCACCGGGTTCTACATCTGGGGCCGGATGTCGTCGTTCGCGGACTGCTCCCGCATTCACCCGACCGGCGAGGAGGCCAGGGTCTGCCCGACGGAGTCCTACAAGGACCGGTCGGCCCCCGGGAACTTCATCTGGCACGCGCCCGAAGTGCACGACAACCTCAACAGCATCGGCGGCCCGGTGTCGCCCGCCGGCAACAGCGTCCTGACCAAGTTCGACCTCGCCGCGGTCGAGGCTCAGCCCCTGGACTACGCCAAGTTCGTCGTCAAGGACACCCTGATGGCGTTCGAGTTCCCGCGGACCGACTACCCGGGCCCGGGCACCGTGTACTACTACAGCTTCCACGCCCACTACGTGACGAAGCAGTACAGCATGCTGCCCCCGACCGCCGCGGACCTGAAGAAGAGCTCCTGGATTCCCGGCGGCACCGCCTACGGCGACTGGATGAGCTACGGCCACCAGAAGCCCGGCGTGATCAACAAGATCTTCGCCTACCCGATCCTGGGCTACCAGCGGATCGTCTTCACCTGGGGCCCGCTGCTCGGGCTGATCTTCCTGATCGGCCTCGGCGGAGTGATCGCGGTCCGGCGCCGCGGCTGGTCGGCGAGGCGGGCCTGGGAGGTCCACAAGCTCCGGCTGGCCTGGGACGTGCGCGGCACGTCGATGCTTCCGTGGATTACCGCGGTGGCCCTGCTGGTGGGGCCGATCGCGCTCGCGGACTTCGACTACCGCTACCTGATCCCGGCCCTCCCGTTCGCCTGCGCCGCCGCCGGCCTGTCCTTCGCCCCGCGCAAGGCCAGAGACGGCAAGCCCGGCCCGGAGGCGGCCTCGGCCGAGTCCTCCGGGGACGGAGAGACCGAGACCGTCGTCCCTGACTCGGTCAGCTAGCGGAGCCAGCGGACGGACTTCGGCTTCGCGGCCCGGTGCCAGGCGTGCCGGGCCCGGTCCGCCGAGGCCCGGGCGTCGGCGTTCGCGCGCTCATGGAGCAGGCCGAAGCTGAAGGCGCTCTCCCCGGCCAGGTGGGCCTGCACGCCGGCGTCCCGGGCCTCGGCCCGGGCGGCCACGGCATCGTGCTGCTCGCCCAGGGCGGAGGCTAGAGCCTTGATCCGTTTGGTGAACCGCCTGGCCTTCTTGCCGTATACGGGGGTGACGGCCTCGGCCGCGTACCGGGCCCGCCTCGCGGCCTTCCGGGCCTCGTGCAGCGCCTCGTCGCGGCGCGGACCCGCCGCGGTCCGCTCGGCCCGGCGCATCCGCCGCCGGGTCTGCTGCCAGGCCCGCGCGACCCCGGCCGGGAGCACGTCCCCGGCCGGGGCCAGTGCCGCCGCGGTCCGCGGCGGGGCGGCCAGCAGTTCGCTGAGCCCGGCCAGCAGCGCGAGGTAGCGCGGCGAGTCCAGCGCCTCGTCGACGCCCTCGCGCGCGGTGGCCGCCCGGGAGGCGAACTGCACGGTGACCCGCGCCTTGGCCGGGCCGAGCACCAGTTCCGCCGGCAGGTCCTCCAGCCCGGATTCGAGGTACCCCGAGAGCACCTCGACGTCCCGGGCCTCGCCGAGCGTCCGGCCCAGCCACTGCAGGTCGTCCTTCAGCGGGCCGGTCACCGGCGCCGGCCACAGGGCCGGGAAGACCTGCAGGGCGGCCCGCAGCCGCCGCGCGGTCACCCGCATCTGGTGCACGGCGTCCGGCGTTCCGGCGCGGACCTCGGGCTCCAGCACCCGGAGCCGGGTGGCCTGCCCGTCGAGATAGGCCAGTACCACCTCGCCCGCGCGGGACTTGGCGCTAAGATCAGCGGATTTCGTGATAAGCGTCTGGGAAGTCATTCCCGGCCGCTACCCGGCTTTTGCCGGAGTTCACCCGTTAGGCGCCGTCGTGACCGTGTCGACCTGAACCAGGCGCGGCCCGGACGGTGTCTCGGCCAGCACGGACCGCAGGTGATCCGCGTCGGCGGCGTGGACGGACTCGACACCGTAGCCCGCCGCGATCCGCGTGAAGTCGATGCCGGGAACCGTCGTCCCCGGCGCGTCGGCCGCGTCGAGAATGCCCGCGAACCACTGCAGTGCCCCGTAGGTCCCGTTGCGCAGCAGTACGAAGGTGACGGGCAGACGGTGCTGGGCCGCGGTCCACAGCCCGGTGATCCCGTAGTTGGCCGAGCCGTCCCCGATGACCGCGGTCACCGGCCGTCCCGGCTGCCCCAGGGCGACGCCGACCGCCGCCGGCAGGCCGAAGCCGAGCCCGCCCGAGGCCGGGAAGTAATAGGAGCCGCCGCGCCGCAGGTCCATCTGCCGCCACCACGAGGAGTTCGTGGAGGTGGACTCGACCACGTAGCTGGTATCGGCGGGCTGGGTGTCGCGCAGCGCCGCGAACACCTGGTCGGGGTGGAGCGCGGACCCGTCGCCGGCCTTCGGCTCGGGCGGCGCGACGTAGTCCGGAGCGGGAGCGGACCGGTCGCCGAGGGCCTTGCGCAGCCCGGCGATGACGGCGCCCGGGTCGGTCACGACGGCCTCGCCGAACGGGGCCCGCGCCGCGGCCTCGGCGTCATCGGTGACCTGCAGCAGCCGGGTCCCCGCGGGCGCGTAGTCGCCGGGGACGTACTCGTGATACCGGAACACCGGCGCGCCCAGCACCAGCACCAGGTCGTGGCCCTCGAAGGCGGAGGCCACCGCCGTGATCGCGGCGGGCAGCACGCCCCGGAAAAGCGGGTGCCGGTTCGGGAACGGCAGCCGGAACAGGGACGGGGCCGCCCACACCGGGGCCTGCAGGGCCTCGGCCAGCGCGGTGGCCTCGTCGAACAGCCCGGCCGCGTCGAGATCGCCGCCGAGCACCAGCAGCGGGTTCTTTGCCCCCTGGACGGCGGCCGCGATCCGCTGCACCTCTTCCGTGGCCGGGTGCGCCGACCGCTCCACGGCCCGGCCGAGCACGGCCAGCGTGGCCGGGTCGGCTTCCTGCGTCCAGTCGTCGTAGGGGACCGACAGGTAGGAGGGGCGCCGCCGCAGCCGTGCCTCGAAGATCGCCTGGGCCAGCGACCGCGGGACGTCGGCGGCGCAGGCCGGCTCGGCGGACCAGCCGGCCAGCGGGCGGGTGAGCTGCGCGGCGTCGACGTTGCTCAGCATCGCCTCGCCCCCGATCGCGGGCCGCACCTGCTGGCCCGCGGTGAGGACCAGCGGAGAGCGGGAGTAGACCGCGTTGGTCAGCGCGCCCATCGCGTTGCCCGTGCCCGAAGCGGCGTGCAGGTTCACCAGAACCGGCTGCCCGGTGACCTGGGAGTACCCGTCGGCCATCCCGACCACGGCGCCTTCGTGCAGGCCCAGGACGTACCGGAAATCCTCCGGCATGCCGGCCAGGAACGGCAGCTCGTTCGAGCCGGGGTTCCCGAAGATCGTGGTGAGTCCGTGGGCGCGCAGGATCTCGTAGGCGGCGTCCCTGACCAGCATCGGCTGCCTCCCTTGGTAGCTCTGGATTGCTCCACCGTAGAGAGCGGCGCTACTAATAAGCCAATAGATAATCCTCGTGACGAACATTGGCTGTATCGATATGACGGATTTCGACCTGAATCTGGTCCGGGTGTTCGTGCTGCTGTACGAGACCCGGAGCGTCACCGCGACCGCCGGGGCGGTCCACCTCAGCCAGCCGACGGTCAGCTACAGCCTGGCCCGGCTGCGCCGCCATTTCGGCGACGAGCTCTTCCGGCGCACCCGGCAGGGCCTGGCCCCCACCGCCGCGGCCGACCGCCTGTACGAGCCGCTGCGGCAGTCGCTCACCGGCATCGAGACGGCGGTGCATCCCGCCCCGGCGTTCGACCCGGCCACGTCGCGGGCGGCGTTCACGATCGGGATGTCCGACCTCGGCGAGACGTCGCTCCTGCCGGCCCTCCTCGGGCCGCTGCTGGAACAGGCCCCCGGGGTGTCCCTCACCGTGCGGCCCCTTCAGCTGCCCGGCTCGGCCGAGCAGCTGACCCGGGGGGATCTGGACGGGTTCATCGCGACCCCGGTGCTGTCCGCTCCCCGGATCCGCCGGGTGCCCCTGTTCTCCGAGGGATACGCGGCGATGGTCGCCGCCGGACATCCCCGGCTGGGCGGGGCCTCCGCCGCCGGTTCGGTCACCGTCGAGCAGTTCCGGGCCGAGCGGCACATCCTGGTCGACGGCTCGTCCGGCCACGTGGGGCCGCGGCTTGCCCTGCAGACCCTGGAAGCGCTCGACCAGGTCGCCCTCCAGGTCGCCAGGTTCTCCGTGCTGCCCTATCTCATCCAGCACTCCGACCTGGTCTCGGTCGTGCCCGAGCGCCTCGGCCGGGCCTACGAGGCCAGCCACCCGGTTGTCCTGCTGCGCCTGCCCATCAGCCTGGAACCGCTGGAAGTGGCCCTCTACACGCTGCCCGAGGGATCGCGTTCCCCGGCCCAGGACTGGCTGGCCGGCTTCCTGGCGCGGACCCTGTCGAACCCCGGCGATCCCGCGTAACATCGCTGAGCGTGACGATCTCGGCGGACTGGGTTCCGGCCGGCGCGTGGCTCGCCCCCGGGTACGCCGAGTGGGCTCCCCCGGCCGTGCTGCGGGACTCGGTCGCGTGCCTGTGGGCGCGAGTCGTTCCCGGCGACGCCCCGGGCGGCGAGGGCCTCGTGGTGCCGGACGCGTGCAGCGACCTGATCTGGGAGCGGGGCATCGGCGCCTACCTGGCCGGACCCGACACCGGTCCCGTCCGCGCGGGGACCCGTCCGGGCGGCGTGATCGCCGGAGTACGGTTCCGGCCGACGGCGGGAGGCGCCGCGCTCGGCCTGCCGCTGAGCGAGATCCGCGACCAGCGGGTCACCCTGGCCGACCTGGCGCCGGACGCGGCCCGGTGCCTGGACCCGGAACTGTCCCCGGCCCGGGCCGCCGCGGCCGTCCTGGACGCCGCGGGCCGGATGGCGTCCGGGGCGGCACCGGACCGTGCCATGGCGCGGGCGGCGGCGCTGCTGCGCGACCCGTCCGCACGGACGGCGGAGGTCGCCGCGGCGGTGGGCCTGAGCGAACGGCAGCTACGGCGCCGCTGCCAGGCGGCCGCCGGGTACGGGCCCAAGACGCTGCAGCGCGTGTTCCGCTTCCAGCGCTTCGTCCAGTGTCTCGACGCGGCACCAGGCCCGGCGGTCCCGGACCTCGCGGCGGTCGCGGCCGACGCCGGCTACGCGGACCAGGCTCACCTGACCCGTGACTGCTCGGCCCTCTCCGGCCTCACCCCGACCGCCCTGGCGGCTGAGCGGCGGCGGTTACGCCTTCCGGGCGATGAAGCGGGCCAGGGCCGTGCCGAGGGCGTCGTCGTCGACGCCGAGACTGCCGATCTCGGAGATGTGGTTGTGGCCCTCGGCATAGGCCAGGTTCGGGACCGTGCCGTGCTCGCCGAGCCAGGCGGCCACGACCCGGGCGGCCTGGTCGTGGAACGGGGCCGGGTCGCGTTCGGCGACGCTGAACAGCAGCGGGATCTCCGTCTTCACCAGGCCGGGCAGGGTGGAGACCTTCTCCGACGGGCTGTCGCCGAAGTACACGTGCTCCAGTTCGCCCCGCGTGGACAGGTCGTAGATGCCCGACAGGAGGGCCGCGCCCTTGACGCCGTCGGTGCTGCCCCCGCCCTGGCCGGCGACGTAGGAGGCCACGTGGACCGCGCCGGCGGAGTGGCCGGCCACCACGATCCGGGACGGGTCGCCACCGTGGGCGGCGATGTTCTCGCGGACCCACGCCACCGCCGCGGCGACGTCTTCGGCGCCCGCGGGCCAGGTGTGGTCCGGGGCCAGGCGGTAGGTGATCGTCACGCCGGTCCAGCCGTGCCGTACCGCCCACGCGCCCACGTGGTCGTACATCGGGGTTCCCTCGACGTGCTTGTCGCCCTGGACGAACCCGCCGCCGTGCACGAACACCAGCACGGGGGCGTTCTGGTGGTCCCCGGCGTGGACGTCGAGCCGGTGCCGTTCGTGCGGGCCGTAGGACAGGTCGCGGACCACCGTCGGCGCGGTGTAGCCGAGCTTCTCGTGGAACGGAGTCACCAGGGCCCAGCTGCCCTGGACCAGGTCCGGCCCGATCTCCGGACCGAGGGCGGTGAGCTGGTCGATGACATCACGGGGGAGCGCGGTGGTCAACGCGAGATCTCCTTCTGGGCTGGAATTACGGGGCGGTGGGGCCGCCGGGCGGCAGGGTCCGCTCCACCATCAGGCTGAACCGGCCGGCGGCCTTGATCAGCCGGGCCTTGCGGGAATCGGCCCCAGTGATGATCCAGGCCTCTCCGCCGGGCGCGTAGTCGTACCAGATCGGGAGGGTGAACGGCCCCCGGTCCCGGCCCGCGGCCACCGACAGGGCGGCGATGCGCGGCTCCGCGAGGAACGCCTCGCGCTCATCCCGGGAAAGACTGGGCACCCGGTCAGCGTAGCGGCGCGATGATCAACTGGCCAGAGGCCATCGCGCCGCCGCAGGCTGCTACCAGGTCACGGGCAGTTCGTGGACGCCGTAGACCAG
>WRBL01000090.1 GCA_009784565.1 Streptosporangiales bacterium
GACGATCCGCGACGACGCGATCAGCTCCTGGGCGCGGGTGATCTTGGCGATCGACTTGACCGCCTTGATCCGCGCCCGGACCGCGCGAAGCTGTGCTCCCATGGCTGCCTACTTACCGTCCGACTCGGGAGCCGGCTCGTCGGTGTACTTGGCGACCTTCTCCTGGCCGTGCTCGTCCGCGCCGAGCGCGCCGGCCGGCTCCTCGTCGGCGGCCAGCAGCTTGCCGCCGGTGACCTCGAAGCCGCGGCGGAAGCGGTCGATCGCGTCCTGCAGCGCCGTCTTGTCGTCGTCGGAGAGCTTGGCCGTCTCGCGGATGCCGGCCAGCAGGCCCGGCTGGTCGCGGCGGAGGTGGTCCAGGAACTCCTTCTCGAAGCGCTGGATGTCCTCGACCGGCACGTCGTCGAGCTGGCCGGCTGTGCCCGCCCAGATCGAGACGGTCATCTCTTCCATCGGGAACGGGGCGTACTGGCCCTGCTTGAGCAGTTCGACCAGGCGCGCGCCGCGGTCCAGCTGGGCGCGGGAGGCCGCGTCCAGGTCGGACGCGAAGGCGGCGAACGCCTCCAGGTCGCGGTACTGAGACAGGGCGAGCCGCAGGTTACCGGAGACGCTCTTGACCGCCTTGGTCTGCGCGGCACCGCCGACCCGGGAGACCGACTGGCCGACGTTGATGGCCGGGCGGACACCGGAGTTGAACAGGTCCGTCTCGAGGAAGATCTGCCCGTCGGTGATGGAGATGACGTTGGTCGGGATGTAGGCCGAGATGTCGTTGGCCTTGGTCTCGACGATCGGCAGGCCGGTCATCGACCCGGCGCCCAGCTCGTCGTTCAGCTTGGCGCAGCGCTCGAGCAGGCGGGAGTGCAGGTAGAAGACGTCACCCGGGTAGGCCTCGCGGCCCGGCGGGCGGCGCAGCAGCAGGGAGATGGCGCGGTAGGCCTCGGCCTGCTTGCTCAGGTCGTCGAAGACGATCAGAACGTGCTTGCCGTCGTACATCCACTGCTGGCCGATCGCGCTGCCGGTGTAGGGCGCGATGTACTTGAAGCCGGCCGGGTCGGACGCCGGGGCCGCGACGATGGTGGTGTACTCCATCGCGCCGGCCTCTTCGAGCGACTGCTTGACCCCGGCGATCGTCGAGCCCTTCTGGCCGACGGCGACGTAGACGCAGCGAACCTGCTTGGTCGGGTCGCCGGACTCCCAGTAAGACTTCTGGTTGATGATCGTGTCGATCGCGATCGCGGTCTTGCCGGTCTGCCGGTCGCCGATGATCAGCTGCCGCTGGCCGCGGCCGATCGGGGTCATCGCGTCGATGGCCTTGATACCGGTCTGCATCGGCTCGCCCACCGGCTGCCGCTGCACGACCGTCGGCGCCTGGAGCTCCAGGGCTCGCGGCGTCGTGTTGGCGATCTCGCCCAGGCCGTCGAGCGGCACGCCCAGCGGGCTCACCACGCGGCCGAGGAAGCCCTCGCCGACCGGCACGGACAGGACCTCGCCGGTGCGGCGCACCCGCTGGCCCTCTTCGATGCCGGCGTAGTCGCCCAGGATGACGACACCGATCTCGCGGACGTCGAGGTTCAGAGCGATGCCCCGAACCCCGTTCTCGAACTCGAGAAGCTCGTTGGCCATCGCGCTCGGCAGGCCCTCAACGTGGGCGATACCGTCACCGCAGTCGGTGACCGTGCCGAACTCCTCGCGCGTGGCGCCTTCCGGTTCGTACTCGTCGACGAACCGCGCCAGCGCGTCGCGGATCTCATCCGGCCGGATAGTCAGCTCCGCCATCTTCCCCATTCCGTTCGTGAATACTCAGTGGCTCTTTAATTGCCGGTTCGAATCGGCGGTTGCTCAGCTCGCGAGCTTGCGGCGGACCTCGCCGAGGCGGGAGTCCACGGTGCCGTCAATGAGCTCGTCCCCGATCTGCACGGACATGCCGCCCAGGACCTCGGGGTCGTACACGACGTTCACGTGCACGCCCTGGCCGTAGGTGGCCTGCAGCGCGGACAGCAGGCGCTGCCGCTGGGCCGGGGCGAGCTCGGTGGCGACCCGCACCACCGCGATGAGCTGCTCGCGCCGCTGGGCCGCGATACCGGCGGCCAGGTCGAGCACCACCTGCGGCGAGCGGCCGCGGGGGTGGGTGAGCAGCGCAGTGATCAGGCTCAGCGACGGCGCGCTGACCTTGGACGAGAGCAGGTTGGCCAGCAGAGACTGCTTGGCCGGAACGTCCGCGGGACCGTTCAGCGCCTCGCGCAGGCCCGGCTGGACCGACATCACGCGAGAGAAGCGGAACAGGTCGTCCTCAAGGTCATCGAGCCGGTCGCCGCGCTGGGCGGCGATGGTCAGTGCCTCGATGGCGAGCCGCTCGATCGCGTCGGACAGGTCAGCCGGACTCGCCCACTTGTTCCCTGCCGCCTCCGACACCAGGTCTTCCACCGTCTGGGAGACCTTGCCGCGCAGCAGGCTGCGCGCGATGGCCGACTTCTCGGCCCCCGGCTTCGTGGTGTCGGCGAGCGCGCGCCGCAGCCCGTGCTCGCTGTCGAGGAGCCGCGTCACCGCGAAAAGCTCATCCCCGGCTTGCTGGGCGATGGCCTCACCCGCGTTACCGGAAACCGAGGCCGTCGCGGCCGCGAGCTTCTCCCGGAGCTCGGCGTATGAAGCCCTGCTGGCACCGCGCATTACTGCCCGGCCCCCGCTCCCGTGCCGGCCGCGGCGCTCGGCGCCGTGCCGTTGCGGGACTCGAGCTCCTCGAGGAACCGGTCCACCATGCGGCCCTGCCGCGCGGTGTCCGTCAGCGACTCGCCGACGATCCGGCTGGCCAGCTCGACCGACAGCGTGCCGACCTCGGAGCGCAGCGACTGCAGCGCGGCCTGGCGCTCGGCCTCGATCTGGGCCTGGGCCGACTCGGTAATGCGGCGGGCCTCGGCCTGCGCGCGTTCCCGCATCTCGGCGACGATCTGCGCGCCCTGCTCCTGGGCCTCAGTCCTCAGGCGCGCCGCCTCGTGGCGGGCGTCCTCCAGCTGGGCCCGGTACTGCTCGAGCACGCGCTGGGCCTCGGCCTGGGCCTCGTCGGCCCGGTTCAGGCCGCCCTCGATCGCGTCCTCGCGCTCCGCGAGCGTCTTGGTGATCCTCGGCATGAGCATCTTGCCGAGGATGCCGAAGACGACGGCGAAGCAGATCAGGCCGATGATCATCTCGGCGCCGCTCGGCACGAGCGGATTGGGCGCTGCCGCATCAGCTAGGGTCATAATCCCTGCCTTTCCCTAAGCTCCCTAAGCTTTCTAGGCTTCGTAAGCGAATTCGGTTAGGGGAGGATGAACGGCGCGATGAAGCCGATGAGGGCCAGCGCCTCGGCGAGGGCGAAGCCGATCCACATGTACTGGGTGATGCGGCCGCTGGCCTCGGGCTGACGGGCCATGGCCTCGATCGAGTGGCCGAAGACGAGACCGATACCGACACCCGGGCCGATGGCCGCGAGGCCGTATCCGAGGGCGCCGAGCTTGCCGAGGGTGATGGTCTGGTTGGCCGCGGCGGCGGCTGCTGCGAGCATCATGTGTTTCTTTCCTTTTCGGTCGGTCCGGCGGTGGTTACAGTGGTCCCGCCGGGCTGGCTGTACGGAACGTTCAGGGCCCTGACTCACCGGGCCCTGCGGATTAGTGCTGGTACTCCAGCGAGTCCGCGAGGTAGCTGGAGATCAGGGTCGTGAAGATGAACGCCTGCAGGAGGCCCACCAGGAGCTCCAGCAGGAAGACGAAGAACACCATGGCCAGCGACCCGACGGCGTAGACCAGGCCGATGGACATGCCCATCAGGTACCAGGTCGCCACCATGAAGATCGAGAGCAGCAGGTGCCCGGCGAACATGTTGGCGAAGAGCCGGATGGCCAGGGTGGCCGGCTGGATGATGACGTACTTGAGGATCTCGATCAGGCCCAGCAGCGGCATGATGAACAGCGGCGCGTCCGGGAACCAGGACTTGAAGTAGCCGAAGAAGCCCTTGGTCTTGAAGCCGTGGTACCAGTACGTGATGTACATGATCGCCACCAGCGGGACGACGAAGCCGAACCGCGACATCACCGGGAACTGCAGGACCGGGATCAGTTCCATCCAGTTGCAGAGCAGGATGAAGAAGAACAGCGCGA
This sequence comes from Streptosporangiales bacterium, assembly GCA_009784565.1. Classification (GTDB taxonomy): domain Bacteria; phylum Actinomycetota; class Actinomycetes; order Streptosporangiales; family Streptosporangiaceae; genus Trebonia. Next base: position 4,127 of record WRBL01000090.1, read on the forward strand.
CCATGTAGGCCCAGAACTTGTCGCCCTTCTTGCCAAGCTGCGGGCGGATGACCTGGTCGCGCACGGCCAGGATGGCCATCTCCCCCAGGCTCTGCGTCTTGCCAGGGATCATCTTCGGCTTCCGGAACGCGGCCCAGAAGAACCCGATCACGGCAATCGCGACAAGGACCGCGAGCACCTGGGGCTTCGTGACCCCCCAGCCGCCGATCGAGAAGATCGGCGGCAAGTTGAAGTCCTGAAGCCCGGGCGCGGGGAAGCCGCACCCGCTGAAAAGATGGCAGCCTCCCGAGGCGGCGGCCGCTACTTCACCGGTCACCGGCAAGTCTCCTCACGTCTTTGCTCCTGTCCATGTCCGGTCGGCTGGTCGCTTTTCGCCGCCCGTTGGCGTCGTAGCTCTCGGCCTTGACGCCGTAGCGGTAGATGACCCAGCCGGTTGAGATAGCGAGCCCGACCAGCATGCCGATCGGGAAAAGCATTGAAAGGTTCGTGAAGTGCCCGATCAGCCAGCCGAGCCCGCCGTAGGCGAGCGGGCCCGCGAGCATGTAGCTGAGGACCTCGTAGCCCATGCCCTTCGGCGCGGACGGGTCGAACGTCCCGGACCCGGAGTTCCCGGACCCGGCAGCGGGGCCGGTGCGGTTCAGGCGGGCGAGTTCCTCGCGGTCGGCCTGGCCCGAGTTCCAGGTGAGCTGGGAGTGGGAGCGCCGCAGCCGCCGCGGGGCGGGCGCGCTCACTGGGTGCCGCCGTCCGGGTCGACGTACAGCATCTTGCTCTTGACGGTCATGATGACCTGGGCCACGAGCCAGGTGATGATGCAGACCAGCGCGGTCAGCGCGAGCGTCTTGGGATTGAACGCGGTCGACTTCTCCAGGGCGGCGACCACGATCATGAGCACGATGATCTTGACGATGTAGCTGCCCATGGCGGCCATCATCATGAACTGGGGGCTGACCTTGGCGGCCCGGCCGACGGCGAAGACGCTGATCCCGAAGAAGACCGCGACGATGCCCGCCCCGATGAGCGCCCCGTACAGCCCCTTGAGGCCGACGGTCCCGGCGCAGATACCGATCATCACGACGGCGGCCGCCACCGTGACGAGGGCGGAGCGGCGGACGACGCGCCAGTACACGTTCGTCATATCCCGGCTCCTTCGGTGGCTTGGGTGTCATGCAGGCCGCGCCCGGGGGCAAGGCCCCTCACGGTGGCGGGAGATTCTGCCGCGCGACGGCACAATCCCGGGTGTCCGGGTTGGTCCAGGAAACGTATCACGCGGCTCTCACCTACCTTCGGGGAGGCTGGTTTGTGAAGCGTATCACAAACTTCTTGACCTTGTCTTTACCTGGCAGTGACTTTACATGACCATGCCAAGGCCGCGAACCGGCAGAAGCCCATAAAACCGGCGAATTCGGGCAGGGTGAGATGATCATCTCGTTGAGATCTCATTACCTTTGCTAAGAGTCTTCAAAGACCCGCCGAACCCCAAGGCCGGGTAAAACCCGCTTTACTCCGAACGGAGGGGGGTGACTCCGCCGGCCTCCGCCTGCTGGGCCGTCCCGCCGGGAAGAGCCGTCCCTCCGGGGAGGGCCGTCCCTCCGGGGAGGGGAGCGTCCGGGCTCATCCCGTTCCGGGAAGTCGCGCCGTTCCAGGGGCGCAGCTTGGGCATCGTGGCCAGCAGCAGTCCCACCACCATGATCGCCGTGACCAGGGCCAGCCAGATGAGGCTGATGTGAAGCTGGGACAGGCCGACCAGTCCGCCGGCGAACAGCGCCGCCCACAGGTACAGCAGCAGCACGCTCTGCCGGTGGGAGTGACCGAGGTTCTGCATCCGGTGGTGCAGGTGCTTGCGGTCGGCCGAGAACGGCGACTTGCCCGCCGCGGTCCGGCGGATCACCGCGAGCACCAGGTCGGCGTACGGGATGATCCAGATCGCGATCGGCAGGATCAGCGGCAGGAACGTCGGATACCGGTTAATCGGGTGCAGCATCGAGTACTGGGTCAGGATGTTCTGATCCAGGGACGCCGCGCTGGAAATCGGCCCGTAGGCCAGCAGCAGGCCGAGCAGCATCGACCCGGTGTCGCCCATGAAGATCCGGGCCGGGTTGAAGTTGTGCGGCAGGAAGCCGATGCACACGCCCGCGAGAACGGCCGACGCGATCGCCGGGACCGACTGCGACTGGATGCCGACCGAGTTGGCCAGCGTGTAGGAGTACACCAGGTAGGCCAGCGCCGCGATGCCGGTAACCCCCGCCGCCAGCCCGTCCAGGCCGTCGATGAAGTTGACCGCGTTGACCGTGACGACGACCAGGAAGATGGTGATGACGTAGCTCTCGTCCGGCGCGAAGGCCAGCGTCTGGCCCCCGGGCAGCGGAAGCCACGACAGGTAGGCGCCGCTCCACACCAGGATGCCTCCGGCCGCGACCTGGCCGGCCAGCTTGCTGATCGGCGACATGTCGAACCGGTCGTCGAAGACGCCGATCGCCACCAGCAGCGCCGACGCCGCGACCAGGCCCCAGATCGTGCGGGTCGACGGGAACGCCTGCTGCGTGTACGTAAGCCGGTAGGCCACCGCCAGCCCGGCGATCAGCCCGCCGAACATCGCCAGGCCGCCGATTCTCGGCACGGGCTCGGTGTGGACGTCGCGGGCGCGGGGGGCCGGCGCCGCCCCGATGAGGAGAGCGAAGCGCCGTACGACCGGGGTCAGGAGATAGGTCACCGCCGCCGCGATGATGATAATGAACGCGTAGTCCGTCACCGCGGCACCCCGGTCAGGATTCCGGGGTTTCCGGGGTGTCGGCCGGCTGCTGCGGCGCGCTCTCCCCGGCCGGCTGCTGCCCGACGATGTCCGCCTGGTCGATGTCGATGAGCGGCACGACCTTGCGAAGCTGGTCGGCGGCGATCACGCCCGCGCGCAGGACCCGCGGCACCGACCCGGTCAGGTCCACGATGGTGGACGGGACGTTGTCCGTGCAGGGCCCGCCGTCCAGGTACACCGAGACGGACTCGCCCAGCTGCTCCTGCGCGCTGGCGGCCGTCGTGGCCGACGGCTGGCCGTGCTTGTTGGCGCTGCTGACCGCCATCGGGCCGGTCCGGCGCAGCAGGTCGAGGGCGACCGGGTGCAGCGGCATCCGCACGGCCACCGTGCCCCGCGTCTCGCCCAGGTCCCACGCCAGCGTCGGGCTGGACCGGAACACCAGCGTCAGCGGTCCCGGCCAGAACTCGTCGATCAGGTCCTGGCCGAACGCCCCGAGCGACTCGGTCAGCGCGGAGGCCGCCCGCACGCTGCCGACCAGCACCGGAGGAGGCACGTTGCGGCCTCGTCCCTTGGCCGCGAGCAGCGCGGCGACGGCGGACGGCGTGAAGGCGTCCGCTCCGATCCCGTACACCGTGTCCGTGGGCAGCACGACCAGTTCGCCGTGCTGAACAGCGGTGACCGCGGCGACGAGGCCGGCTTCCTTCTGCTGCGCGTCGGCGCAGTCGTACCGTGAGCTCATCGGTTCCATCTCGCTTCGCAGTCTATGCGGCGATCCCCGGCCAGGTGGCGGTCACGAAACGATCCCGGCCAGTCAGATCCTTGTGGTTGCGGGTGTCCCGCCATCCCGCCTGCTCGTTGAAGACCCAGTACACGTCCGTGCCCTGCAGGTCGCTGTGCTCCACGGCCAGCAGGCCGTCCGGCCGCAGCAGCCAGCGGGCCACGCGTTCCACGGCGCGGATGGCGTCCAGCCCGTCGGCGCCGCTCCACAGAGCCGCCGGCGGATCGTACTCGGCCGCCTCGGGCGCGACCACGGACCCCACCGGGATGTAAGGCGGGTTGGTGACCACCAGGTCAACGGAGCCGGCCAGGCTGTCCAGCTCGGCCAGCGATCCCGCCACGAAATCGCCGGCGTGCAGCAGCACGCGTCCGGCGGTGTAGGAGTCCACGTACCGGGTGATGTTCCGTTCCGCCCACGAGCGGGCCAGCGGGTCGGCCTCCACCGCGTGCACGGTGGCCCTCGGGACTTCCTGGGCGAGCGACAGCGCTATCGCCGCCGAACCGGTGCCGAGGTCGACCGCCACGGGATTGGCCACGTCCATCTCGCGCAGCCGGTCGATCGCCCATCCGGCCAGGACCTCGGTCTCCGGGCGGGGCACGAAGACGCCCGGCCCGACATCCAGGTCCAGGTACCGGAAATAGGCCCGGCCGGTGATGTGCTGCAGCGGCTCCCGGTTGGCCCGTCTCCCGATGTCGGCCCAGAACTGCGCGTCGAACGCCGAATCCGGCACCAGGTGCAGTTCCCCCCGCTTGACCTTGTGGACGTGCGCGGCGATCAGTTCGGCGTCGGCGCGCGGCGATTCCACGCCGGCCTCCGCCAGCCGGGCCGTGGCGAGCGCGATCTCATCAAGGAGAAGGGCCATTACTGTTCGGCGAGCTTCGCTTCCAGTTCGGCGGAGGACAGGGCGTTGATGACGCCGTCCAGGTCTCCGTCGATCACCTGGTCCAGGTTGTAGGCCTTGTAGCCCACCCGGTGGTCGGAGATCCGGTTCTCCGGGAAGTTGTAGGTGCGGACCCGCTCGGACCGGTCCACGGTGCGAACCTGCGCCTTGCGGTCGGCCGAGGCGGCCGCCGCGGCCTCTTCCTCCGCCGCCTGCAGCAGCCGCGCGCGGAGCACGCGCATCGCCTGCTCCTTGTTCTGCAGCTGGCTTTTCTCGTTCTGGCAGGACACCACGACGCCGGTGGGCAGGTGAGTGATGCGGACCGCCGAGTCGGTGGTGTTCACCGACTGCCCGCCGGGACCGGACGAACGGTAGACGTCGATCTTCAGGTCGTTCTCATTGATCTTGATGTCCACCTGCTCGGCCTCGGGCATGACCATGACGCCCGCCGCCGAGGTGTGGATGCGGCCCTGCGATTCGGTCACCGGCACTCGCTGCACCCGGTGGACGCCGCCCTCGTACTTCAGCTTCGACCAGGCGCCGTCGCCGCCGCGGCCGGCCTTGACGGCCAGGGTGGCGTCCTTGACGCCTCCGAGCCCGGTGAGAGTGGAGTCGATGATCTCGGTCTTCCAGCCCTGCCGCTCGGCGTACCGCTGGTACATGCGGAGCAGGTCTCCCGCGAACAGCGCGGACTCGTCCCCGCCTTCCCCGGCCTTGACCTCGATGATGGTGTCGCGGTCGTCGTTCGGGTCCTTGGGAACGAGCAGGATCCGGAGCCGGTCTTCCAGTTCGCCTCGCTGCTTGGCCAGCTGCTCGGCCTCCTCCGCGAACGCGGCATCCTCCGACGCCAGCTCGCGGGCGGCTTCCTCGTCCTCGCCGGCCTGCTTGTACTCGCGGTAGGCGTTGACGACGGGCGTCAGTTCCGAGTACCGCTTCGCGAGCGTGCGGGCCTGATCGGCGTCCGCGTGTACGTCTGGATCAGCGAGGGCCCGCTCCAGTTCAGCGTGCTCCCCCACCAGCTCTCCGAGCTTGTCGAACAAGCCAGTACCTCCCAAGGCCGATCCCCGTGGGGCGAATCCCCATCGGGGGGTGTGTGTCTGATTGGGTGCTACGACGCCACTTCAGGCACACACCCGTCCGAAATGCCGGGAGTTACTACTTCTTCGCGGCCGTCTTCCCCTTGCCGAAGCGGGCCTCGAACCGGGCGACGCGGCCACCGGTGTCGAGGATCTTCTGCTTGCCCGTGTAGAACGGGTGGCAGTTGGAGCAGACGTCCGTGTGGATCACGCCGCTGGGGGCGGTCGACCGGGTGGTGAACGTGTTGCCGCAACCGCAGCTCACGGTGGTGACCTCGTAGGTCGGGTGAATCTCAGGCTTCATTGATGGCTCCTTGCCTCCGCGGCCGCCGGGTCGTCCGCGCACCAGGCGCATAAGGACGTGAACCGGAACCGTCTAGTCGAGATATCCAGTGTGCCAGACGCGCTAACGTGCCTGGCACACCAGAAATTCCGGGGGTACCCCTCCGGATTAGCGCAGCTACCGATCCTGGCCGAGAGTGGTCTTCTGGACCTGGAGCAGGAACTCCGCGTTGCTCTTGGTCTTGCGCATCTGCTCCATCAGCAGTTCGAGGGCCTGCTGCGGTTCCAGCGCGTGCAGCACGCGGCGGAGCTGCCAGATGATCTTGAGCTCATCGGCGGCCAGCAGGATCTCTTCCTTACGGGTGCTGGACGCGTCCACGTCCACCGCCGGGAAGAGGCGCTTGTCCGCGAGTTCGCGGCGCAGGCGCAGTTCCATGTTGCCGGTGCCCTTGAACTCCTCGAAGATGACCTCGTCCATCCGGGAGCCGGTCTCGATCAGGGCCGTGGCCAGGATCGTCAGCGAGCCGCCGTTCTCGATGTTGCGCGCCGCGCCGAAGAACCGCTTCGGCGGGTACAGCGCCGTCGAGTCGACACCACCGGACAGGATGCGGCCGCTGGCCGGCGCCGACTGGTTGTAGGCGCGGCCAAGCCGGGTGATCGAGTCGAGCAGCACGACGACGTCGTGCCCCATCTCGACCAGGCGCTTGGCCCGCTCGATCGCCAGTTCCGCGACCGTGGTGTGGTCGTCGGCCGGGTGGTCGAAGGTCGAGTGGATGACCTCGCCCTTGACCGTCCGCTGCATGTCGGTGACCTCTTCGGGCCGCTCGTCGACGAGGACGACCATGAGGTGGCACTCGGGGTTGTTCTTGGTGATCGCGTTGGCGATGGCCTGCAGGATCATCGTCTTGCCGGCCTTCGGCGGCGACACGATCAGGCCGCGCTGCCCCTTGCCGATCGGGCTGATCAGGTCAATGATCCGGGTCGCCAGGTTGGTCGGGTCCGACTCCAGGCGCAGCCGCTGCTGCGGGTAGAGGGGAACCAGCTTGGAGAAGTCCGGGCGGCGCGCGGAGGCCTCCGGGTCCAGGCCGTTGACCTTGTCCAGGCGGACCAGGGCGTTGAACTTCTCGCGGCGCTCGCCCTCGCGGGGCTGGCGGACCGCGCCCTCGACCACGTCGCCCTTCTTCAGCCCGTGCTTGCGGACCTGGGAGAGGGAGACGTACACGTCGTTGGGCCCCGGAAGGTAGCCGGTGGTGCGGACGAACGCGTAGTTGTCCAGGACGTCGAGGATCCCGGCGATCGGGATCAGGACGTCGTCCTCGGTGATCGCGGGCTCGACGTCGCCGCCCTGGCGGTCACCCCGGCGGCGGTTCCGGTTGCGGAAGCGGTCGCGGTTGCGGCGGCGGCCCTGGCCGTCGTCGTCGGAGTCCCGGCCCCCGTCGTTGTTGTTCTGGCCCTGGCCGGACTGCGCGTTCCCGCCCCGGTTGCCGGACTGGCGGTCGCGGCCGCCTCCTCCGGACTGCTGGTCGTCCCGGCGTCCGCTGTTGCTGTTCCGGCGGCGGTCACCGCGCGGGCGGCCTTCGCCGCCCTGGCCCTGGCCTCCCTGGGAGTCAGAACCGGACTTCCCGCCGTCGGCGGCGTCCGAGCCGCGCTGGGAGTCGTTGCCGGAACCGCGCTGGGTGTCGGAGCCAGATCCCCGCTGGGAGTCGGCCCCAGAGCCCTTCTGGGACTCGGTGCCGGAAGCGGCGGCCGGCGACTTGGCGGCGGCGCCGGGGGCGTCCGCGTCGGCAGCCTTGGCCTTCTCGCCGATGTCTGACCGGGCGGCTGTGTCTGCTTCCATAGCGTCCTGATTCACGGGGCGAGGCGCGCCGGCTCCCGCAGACGCTCCCCGCGTGGCGGATTGTTCACGAGCGGAACTGGAGCGACTACCCTGCCGCTCCTTGATGGCGGCGACAAGGTCCCCCTTCCGCATGCGGCCAGTCCCGGTAACACCGAGTTCCTGAGCGATCCGCTGCAGGTCGGCAACGAGCAGCTTGGAAAGGTCATCACCACTCGCAGCCCGGCCGCGCGGCCGTGACGCGGCGGCTGCGCCCTCGGACCCTGCGGCCGGCTGACCGGTGGGGGCTTCCTCAGACGCGGACGCCGCGCCGTTGAGGAGTTCGGTGGTGTCGCTCACTAATGGTCCTTCCATTATGATCATCGGCCGCCTAGGTGTCTTGTTCTCACTGGGGTTCACCTGAGCCTGGCCCGACATCGCGTGGCCCGCGAGACTCGCTTGTTATGCACGATTCGCTCGCATCCAAGGTCGGCATCCGCCCTGTCACCTCGCGACTGGCCGCATCCCGGGTCCCGCGTCCGGGTCCACGGCATCAAGATGTGAAGCGGGGTAACTCGCAGGGAAGCGGGATGCTTCCGTTGCTTAAAGCCGAGAGCCCACTGCTGCGGGCAGGTACACGTTACCCCCCGAGCGACATGGGATGACCAGCACCCGCCCCAGAGAGGGACCGTTGATGCTGTATCTAGCCTAACACCGGCAGAGGTCACTGCATTCCTTTGCAGTCAGCCAAATCTTGGGGAAAAGGGGTTCTAGGCGGCCAGCCGACGGCCGCCCGGCCCTCACCAGGCGCCCGAGGCGGCAGGGGATACCGCGGCACCCTGTCGATCGACGTCCAGCGGGGTTATGCGCCAATCAATACCCGTTCCCTTCGCGGTTGAATCCAGTTTGCCAAGGTCGGCAGCGGAAAGCGTCGAGGACTCCGCGGGCCGGCCCAAGGGGGTGGGTACCCCAATGGCGGGAGGGGCTTGAGGGTAATTTCCCTCCCGGGGGTGTACTTCTTGGGAGGAATTTTCCCCCCGGAGAAAACACAAAACCGACGGGCCCGCCCCCGAGACTACGGCGGGCACTTCCGCTTCCCGCAGCCGCCGTACCAGATCAATTGTGGCCGGCATCGCCGGCTGACGGTAGTCCTGATGCAGGCGATCTTCCGTGGCGTCCAGGAGAACCCCGGGCCGGGCAGTCAGCGCGGCGATCAGGAGAGCGGCCCGGCCGGCGTTCGCGGCGGCGTCGGCGTGCGTGACCTTCTCCGGGAGGAGTCCGCGCGCCACCTCCGTCGAAACCGGCGAGTCCGGAATTAGCAGCACCGGCTTGATCGTTTCCAGCGGCTCTACCCGTACCGCTCGCGCGGACTCGCCGGCGAGCCAGGCCACGGTCAGGCCGCCGTACAGGCAGGGGGCCACGTTGTCGGGGTGGCCCTCCAGGCCGCTGGCCAGCGGCAGGGCGTCGTCCGGCCCCGCGGGGGCGCCCGCCAGGGCCCGGGCGGCCAGGATCCCGGCGCAGATCGCGGCGGCCGACGAGCCGAGGCCCCGGCCATGCGGGATGCGGTTCACGCAGCGCAGTTGGAGTCCCGGCGGCTGGGCGATCCCCAGGTCATCGAAGGTCGCCCGCATCGCGCGGACGATCAGGTGCTTCTCCCCCGCGTCGGCTACCTCGGAGGCCCCCTCGCCCGAAACGGACAGCGACAGCGACGGCCCGGACGGCACTACCCGCGCGGACACCGTGTCGTGAAGCCCCAGGGCCAGCCCGAGCGTGTCGTAGCCAGGCCCCAGGTTCGCGCTGGTCGCCGGAACCGTCACTTCGACAGCGTTATGTTCGCAGTTCGCGTCGCCATCACGACGGAAACCGCGAACATAAGGCTTCTCTGCCGCCTTCTCTGCCGCCATATAACAGCCCGAGCGCCGCCGCGGCGGCGGCCGCGTCAGCCTCGACGGTGATCGGCGCCGGGGCGCCGGACAGGGCCCAGTCGGGGTCCTTGAGGCCGTTTCCGGTGATGGTGCACACCACGCGGGACCCGGCCGGGATCAGCCCGGCGGCCGACGCCTTGAGCAGGCCCGCCACCGAGGACGACGACCCGAGTTCGCCGAACACCGCCTCTTCCCGGGCGATGATCCGGTACGCGGCCAGGATCTCCCGGTCGGTCACCGAGTCGATGAGCCCGCCGGACTCGTCCCGGGCGGACTCGGCCATCGTCCACGACGCCGGGTTCCCGATCCGGATGGCGGTCGCGATCGTCTGCGGGTGCGGCACCGGGGCCTTGTTCACGATCGGGGCCGCGCCGGACGCCTGGAACCCGAACATCCGCGGCTTCTTCGTCGCCAGCCCGTCGGAGAAGTACTCCTTGTACCCCATCCAGTACGCGGTGATGTTGCCGGCGTTGCCGACCGGCAGGCAGTGGATGTCCGGGGCCTCCCCCAGGGAGTCCACGATCTCGAACGCCGCGGTCTTCTGCCCCTGGATGCGGTGCGGGTTCACCGAGTTGACCAGCGCGACCGGGTAGTCGATCGCCAGCTTGCGCGCCAGTTCCAGGCAGTCGTCGAACGACCCGTCAAGCTGCAGCAGCTTGGCCCCGTGCACGAGGGCCTGCGCCATCTTCCCGATAGCGATCTTGCCCGCGGGCACCAGCACCGCGCACGTCATCCCGGCCCGCGAGGCGTAGGCCGCCGCCGACGCCGACGTGTTGCCGGTGGACGCGCAGATGACCGCCTTGGCGCCCTCGGCCGCCGCCATCGAGATGGCGACGGTCATGCCGCGGTCCTTGAACGAGCCGGTGGGGTTGAGCCCCTCGACCTTCAGGTACACGTCGCAGCCGGTCCGGGCGGACAGGGAAGGCGCCGGAACCAGCGGGGTTCCCCCCTCCTGGAGGGTAACCACTGGCCCGTCCGGTGCCACTGGCATCCGTTCGGCATATTCGGTGATAATGCCCCGCCATGGAGCTCGCGCACCGGTCTGGACGGTCATGACGGGTCGCCTTCCCCTTCTACACGCATCACGCTGGCCACGGCCCGGACGATGGGCAGGGCCTGAAGTTCGGATATGGTCGCCGCGAGCGCGGCATCGGTCGCCTCGTGCGTCACGATGACCAGTTCCGCGGCGTTGCCGCGGCTCGCCTGCCGTACCTGCTGGATGGAGACGCCGTGCCGTGCGAATCCTTCCGCGACCGGTGCCAGCACGCCCGGGCGGTCGTCGACGTCGAGCGACACGTGGTACCGGGTTAGCGTATCGCCCATGGGCAGCACCGGCAGCCCGGCGTAATTAGAGGGCTCGAATCCCCGGGCCCCGGACATGCGGTTGCGGGCGACGGCGACGATGTCGCCCAGCATGGCGCTGGCCGTGGGGGTACCCCCCGCGCCGGCCCCGTAGAACATCAGCTGGCCGGCCGACTCCGCCTCGACGAACACCGCGTTGTAGGCGCCGCCGACCGACGCCAGCGGGTGGCTGCGGGGGATCATCGCGGGGTGGACGCGCACGCTGACCCCCGACGGGAAGCGCTCGCAGATCGCCAGCAGCTTGACGGTGCGGCCGAGCTTGCGCGCCGACACGATGTCGGCCGCGGTGATCTCGGTGACGCCCTCGCGGTGGACGTCGGAGGCGGTGACTTCCGTGTGGAAGGCCAGCCGGGCCAGGATGCACGCCTTGGCGGCCGCGTCGAACCCTTCCACGTCCGCGGTCGGGTCGGGCTCGGCGTACCCGAGCGCCTGCGCCTCCTCGAGGGACTCGGCGAACCCCGCTCCGGAGGTGTCCATCTGGTCGAGGATGAAGTTGGTCGTGCCGTTGACGATGCCGAGCACCCGGTGCACCGTGTCGCCGGCCAGCGACTCGCGCAGCGGGCGCAGCAGCGGGATCGCGCCGGCGACGCTGGCCTCGTAGTAGAGGTCGGCCTGGTTCTCGGCGGCCGCGCCGTGGATTTCCTCGCCGTTCTCGGCCAGCAGCGCCTTGTTGGCGGTGACTACCGGCTTGCCCGCCTTCATCGCGGACAGGATCAGCGAGCGCGCGGGCTCGATGCCGCCGATGACCTCCACCACGATGTCGATGTCGGGCCGGGTCACCAGGGCCTCGGCGTCCGTGGTCAGCAGGGCCGGGTCGATGCCGGGCCGGTCGTGGCCGGGCCGGCGCACGGCGATGCCGCCGAGTTCCAGCCGGGCCCCGGCCCGTTTCTCAAGGTCGTCCGCCTGTTCCGACAGCAGCCGGGCGACCTGGGTGCCGACGGTGCCGCAGCCGAGCAGGGCGATCTTCAGCGCCTGTTTCGCCCCGCTCATCCGACGTCCAGGGCAAGCAGGTCGTCCAGGGTCTCGCGGCGCACGATCTCGCGCGCGGCGCCGTCGCGGACGGCGACCACGCCGGGCCGGGCCAGGTGGTTGTAGTTGGACGACAGCGACCAGCAGTACGCTCCGGTGGCCGCGACGGCGAGCAGGTCGCCGGGCGCCAGGTCCTCGGGCAGGTAGCAGTGCCGGACCACGATGTCGCCGCTCTCGCAGTGCCGTCCGACGACGCGGGACAGCATGGGCTTGGCGTCCGACGTGCGGGAGGCCAGCGTGACGGTGTATTCCGCGTCGTACAGGGCGGTGCGGACGTTGTCGCTCATCCCGCCGTCCACGCTCACGTACGTGCGCAGCCCGTCCACGTCCTTGATCGTGCCGACCTCGTACAGGGTCACTCCCGCCGGACCGATGATCGCGCGACCCGGTTCAATCGTCAGCCGGGGCGTCTCGCGCAGGCCGGCGGCAGCGCACTGGGCGGCGACGATAGAGCGCAGGCTCTTCGCCAGCACGGGGACGTCCGGCGGATCGTCCTCCGGCGTATAGGCGATCCCGAAGCCGCCGCCGAGGTCCAGTTCCTCGATCGCGATGTCGTGCTCGTTGTAGATGCGGGCGGCCAGTTCGGCCACCCGGTGGGCGGCCACCTCGAAGCCGGCGGCGTCGAAGATCTGCGAGCCGATGTGGCTGTGCAGGCCCTTGAAGTCCAGGTTCTTCAGGGCGACGATCCTCCGGACGGCCTCGTCGGCCGCCCCGGACATCAGCGAGAATCCGAACTTCTGGTCGTCGTGAGCGGTGGCCATGAACTCATGGGTGTGCGCCTCCACGCCCGTGGTGACCCGGACCAGGACGCTGGGGCGCTTGCCGTGGGCCTCGGCGTAGAAGGCGATCCGCGCGATCTCCTCGAAGGAGTCGACGACGATGTGCCCGACCCCGGCCGTAATCGCGCGCTCGATCTCGCTCGGCAGCTTGTTGTTGCCGTGCAGGGTGATCCGGGCCGGGTCGACTCCGGCCGACAGCGCGACCTCGAGCTCGCCGCCGGTGCAGACGTCGACGCCCAGGCCCTCCTCGGTCACCCAGCGCAGCACCGCCCGCGAGCAGAATGCCTTGGCCGCGTAGTACACGGAGCCGCCGTCGCCGAACGCGCCCATGTACTCCCGGCACCGTTCCCGCACGTCCTCCTCGTCGGCCAGGAACACCGGGGTGCCGAAGTCCCGCGCGAGGTCCCGGACGTCCAGGCCGCCGATCGTGAGCGCGCCCGTTACCTTGTCCCTCGTCGCGTTCCGCGGCCAGATGCCCTGGTCCAGGGCGTTGAGGTCGGCCGGGGGCGCGGGCGGGTGGTCCGCGGGCAGGACGTCCGCGTAGCGCGGGCCTGCCGGGTGAGCGACTCGGCTCATGGCGTTGATCTTCTCCGGTCGGTTGGGTAACAGACGCTCGGGAGCGTGGATCCCGAGCAGCTCAAGGCCTGCGGCGAGGCCGGTCCGCGCCGCCCTGGCCAGGGCAAGTCTGTCACTTCCGGGCGCCTTAGCGCCCGGCGGGCGGGTCAAGGCGTCCAGGGTGACTTCGGCCACTCGTTCCAGGTAGCGGGCGAACTCGTCTGGCCGGCCACGGCGCGCCGCGGTGGCGACCCGTTCGGGCAGCCAGGACAGCACGTCGAGCAGCACCTGCTCCCCCGGGTCGGCGGACGGCCGCTGCGGGACCGCCTGAACCGGGTCGGCGACGGCTGCCCAGCGCACCCCGGACGCGGCGCGGGCGTGCGCATACCTCACAGCATAAGCGGGGTTACCCAGGTGATGGCGCGCCATTTTCCGCCGGTCGAGCCTTATCCTGCTCCCGGGCACCGTCCTTATCAGGGAAAACCGCACGGCATCCCGCCCGGCGAAGGCCACGCTCTCGGCCAGTCCGGCCCCTTTTTCTTCCCAACGGGCCTTCGTTCCTCCCCCGCCCCCGGCGGTTTCCTCGCCCCTGGTGACTTCCTCGCCCCCGGCGGTTTCCCCGCCCCCGGTGACTTCCGCCCCCGCGGCTTCCGCCAGCCGGGCCGTCACCTCGGCAGCCAGAAGTTTCCGCGCCTGTTCCCAGGTGGAAGCGGATTCCCACTCCCCTATCGGGTGTTCCGGCGGGTGTTCCGGCGGGTGTTCCGGAAATACCCGGCCTTTCAGGGCATTACTGCGGGCGCAGTCGGCGGTCATGCGGTCCGCGACGCCGTGAAGGGCTTCGGGGGTAACCGTGACCGTGATGAATCCCGGCCCGGTGACTTCGGCCGTCTCGATCCAGGATTCCGCGTCGCCGAGCCGGGCCGCGATCCGCTCCGCGGCCCCCGGCCCGAAGGAAAAGGCGACGCTTGACGCGTACTGCCCGGGTTCCCGCCCCGGCCTCAGCCCCGGATCCGGCTCGATATCGTGCCCCTCGGCGGCGACGGCCCGGCCGATCGCCTCCCGCAGATCCCGCGTGATCACGCCGCGACCACCGACAGCGGTAGCGACAGCACTGACGCCATCGCTGTCGTTATAGCGACACCGATGGCGTTGTCGCGGGCCCGATCCCGTGACAGCGACGCCACCATCGCGGGCGTGCCTACGCCGGCGGGACGCCGGCCAGTTCGCGGACGACGCGGATCATCTCGCCCGGGTCGAAGGGCTTGGTCAGGTACGCGTCCGCGCCGACGTTCGTGCCGTGGGCCACGTCGTCTTCCTGGGCCCGGGCCGTGATCAGGACGACCTTGATGTGCGACGTGTCGGGACTCTTCCGGAGCTGGACCGCGGTCTCCCAGCCGTCCAGGCGCGGCATCATCACGTCCAGCGTGATCACGTCCGGCGCCATCACCGTCACTTTGTCGAGACAGTCCTGACCGTCTACCGCCGTGGAGACATCAAACCCCTCAAGCGTGAGGTTCACGGCGATAAGCTGCCGGATCACCTCGTCGTCGTCAACAACGAGCACCCGTCCCAAACCTTGCGTCACGCCGGCGAGGTTATCGCGTTTGGCACCGGCGTGCGTAGGCCACCGAGGTTTGTCCAAAGGACCTCCGGAGGCTGGTATTGTTTCAAAGTCTCCACCGAGCCCCCGTAGCTCAGGGGATAGAGCACCGGCCTCCGGAGCCGGGTGCGTAGGTTCGAATCCTACCGGGGGCACCCTTCTCAGGCGCCTGCGGCCCAGCCTTTCACCTGGGCAGACTCTTTCCCCGGGCATTGCCCTCCGGGAGTCCCGATGCGATATCAGAAGACGCTTTCTGACACCTTCTGCGATCCCGGCATGGTCCGGCCCTAGCCCGGTTCAAACACAAGCCTTTGCCCCGGATCGTCCGGTTGCCGGCGAATCCCTTTACCGGGCCTGGTTCGCTCCGATTTGCTTCCGGCTGCTCCTCAGATCGGGTTCGTGCCGTCAGAACTGACGGTTGACCGTCGGGAGTTCGATGCTGATCTGCTTCCCGTCCGATAGGTA
>WRBL01000091.1 GCA_009784565.1 Streptosporangiales bacterium
CCCGGCTCGACCAGGATCTTCTCCCCGGGCGCCAGCATGCGCTCCAGGACGTTCCCGTTGCCGTGCAGGAGCAGCAGTCCCGGGTACTGGGCGGTGACGAACCGGTCCATGAACATGCCGCTGCCGCCGTGCAGGATGTTGGCCAGGCCCTTGATCCGCACGAACGAGTACTGGATGCTGTGCGACGCCAGCAGGAACGCGTGCTCCCGGACGTCCAGTTCCATCCCGGGGTGGAGCGGCAGGACGACCATTTCGCCGGGCGCGTCCCGGGAGAAGGCGATACGCCCCGGGCCGCTGGCCACCGTGATGATCTGCGGCATCCCGCCGAGGGTCCGCTTCATTCCGCCCTGCGTCTTCATGGTCTGCAGCGGGACGGATTCGTCCTTCCACAACAGGACATGATGCTCGAAATAGACCGCGTCCTGCGGCGAAAGGCTAATTTCCGCGACCGGGACGAGTTCGCCTTCGACCTGACAGGTACTCGCCGAGAACCGGAACTCGGTCATGTCCCTCAGGCGGGGCGCTTCACGCCATCCCGAGTCGCTGACCTTGTCCTTTACGTCCAGCGGGGCGCCGCACGTCGCGCAGCTCGTGACCCCCGCCTGATTCTGGGCTCGGCACCAGCCGCACACGATCAGTTCCACCCGACCGAACATAGCACTGTATTCCTCCTTTGATGACGTATCGTTGCCCTTATGGCAATGTTCGGGCGGGAATTCATCGCCGTACCTGACAACCGCAAGGGCCAGATCGTTTTCAAGTGGCCCGATGTCTCGATCCGCCGGTTTACCCAGGCGATCGTCAACGCGGACGAGCAGGCAGTTTTCATTAATACCGGCCAGGTCACGGGGCTGCTGGGGCCGGGACGTCACCCGATCGACGCGGACGCGGTTCCCGGGCTCGCCGCGCTGGCCGAGCACTTCACGGGGAACAACCTCTACCGGGCCGAGCTGTACTTCGTCGGCACCCGCGAGTACACCGGATTCCGGTTCGGGGGCCGGATCGACGACGTGCAGGACCCGCGGACCGGGCTGGTCGTGACGCTGAGGGTCTTCGGCGACTACGCGCTCCGGGTCATCGACCCGGCCCGGCTCATCACCGGCCTGACCGCCACGGTCGACGTGACCGACAACGAGCGGATCGCCGGCTGGGTCAGCGACCAGCTGCTCAAGGTGCTGCGGGCCAACGTGACCACGCAGATCCTCGCCGAGGAGTGGCCGATCCTGGGCCTGTCGGCGCGCTCGCAGGAGATCGAGCAGGCGGCCGTGGTGTCGGCCAACGGGCAGCTCGAGTCCTACGGCCTGGCCATCGCCCGGATGGGCAACTTCGACGTCAACCTCCCGCCCGAGGACGCCGAGCAGCTCAAGCGGCTGGCCCGCGACACCACCTACTCCCAGCTGGCCGGGGGATTCCAGCAGTACGCGCAGGGCGAGATGGCGCTCGGCGCGGGGCAGGGCATGGCCAAGGGCGGCGGCGGTACCGAGGGCGCGTTCCTCGCCGCGGGCCTGGGCCTGGGCGGCGGCCTGGGTCAGCAGCGGCAGGCTCCCCCTCCCCCGCAGCCGGCACAGCCACAGCCAGCACAGCCGCAGCCGGCTGCGCCGGTTCCGCCCCCGACGCAGCCGATGCCCGCGGTCAACGGGCCGGCCTGCGCCAACTGCAACACGCCGAACCCGTCCGGCGCGAAGTTCTGCATGGGATGCGGGCAGCCGATGGCCCCGGCCGCGCGGCACTGCACCGAGTGCGGCACCGAGCTTCACCCGGCCGCCCGGTTCTGCGCCAACTGCGGCACCGCCGCCACCCCGCCGCCCGGCACGCCGGCCAGCTGACGTTCCGCCCCGGCGTTTCCCGCCGCAGATAATGCGCGGCCGGCCGGCCGCGCCTCCAACGATTCCGTGCGGTCTTGTGCCACCCTTGCCGGGTTGGTCGCCCTTTGGGGGCGTTACGTACGGGAGGAAACGAAAAGTGCTTGGCAGGGATCACGCGCTGACCGGTGCTGTCTTGTTCACGGCCCTCGCGCCGGCGCTGCACATGCCGCTGGCCGATCTGCCCGCGGGGGTGGTGCTCGGGGCCGGTGCCGGGGTACTGCCGGACATGGACCACCCGGACAGCACCATCGCGGACTCGTTCGGCCTGGTCACCGAGGCCTTCTCCCGGTTCACGAACAAGGTGTCCGGAGGGCACCGGCACGGTACCCACAGCATCATCGGCGTCGCGGTGTTCGCGGCGGTGGCCTGGGGATGCGGCGTGCTGCAGCAGCACGTGGGGGCGGTCCGGCACTTCGGCCACGGAGCGCTCGCCGGGTCGGTGTCGTGGGGCATGATCCCGGCGGTCATCGTGCTCACTCTGCTGTACGCGTCCGCGCTGCGGGCACTGAAGATCGGCGGCCACTTCGCCGACCTGATCGGCTTCATCGCCGCCGCCGTCACCTGCTACCTGGGCACCGACGTCGCGTCGGTGACCGTGTGGAAGTGGAAAATCCCGTTCATCGCGGCGGCCGTCGCCATCGGCTGCATCGCCCACATCGCGGGCGACGAGCTGACCCACGGGGGCTGCCCCGTCCTGTGGCCGGTCAGCCAGCACGAGTTCCACCTGCTGCCGAAGTCGATGCAGATCACCACGGCCAAGATGACCGAGAACAAGGTGATCTTCCCGCTGCTGGTGGTCCTGCTCATCGTCGCGGTGGTGTACGCGGCCGGCGTCCCGCTCTTGCACCTGGGCCACGGCACCGCCTCCGGCTGAGGCCGCGGCCCGCGTTTCAGGCAAAAAAATAAGCCCGGGGGATGCCCCCGGGCTATTTTTCTTGCTGGCGCTCTGCGTTACGGGCGCGCCATGTAGCGCTGCACAAGGTCGCCGAGGCCCGGAAGGGCTTCGGTGATGTTCTTGCCCGCGCTGCCGCGCACGGTCTTGTACGCCTTGACGACCGCGCCCTTGCTGGAGCTGCCCGCCAGCTGGTCGGTGACCGACAGCAGGTCCTCGGAGACCGCGTCGCCGTTCTTGGCGAGGTAGTCGCCGAAGGACGAGCCGCCCGAGCCGAGGAAGCCCTGCCAGTGCGGGTCCAGCTGCTGGACGAACGCCGGCAGCATGTTGGAGATCGCGCTGTCGTAGTAGCCGGGCGCGAAAGCGGTAACCGCCTTGTACGCGACCTTGATCGCCGTCCCCGACATACCGCTCTTGTTGGCGAGCTCGGAGTCAACGAGCGCCTTAACGTCGGTAACCACGTGCGGGAAGTTGTCCTGCCTGAGCAGTTTCTCGCTAAGTGTCGGCATGTGAGTATTTTGCTCCTTATCATGCAAAACGCCGCGTGCGCGCACACGTTACCCGGTTCGCACATCGAACAACGGCGCTTTCCTTAAGAAAGATTCAGTCAGCCCGCGTACTTCTGGACGAGAGCGCCGAGACCCGGCAGGGCGGCCTCGACGTTCTTGACCGCCCCGCCGCGCACCGACTGGTACGCCTTGACCACGGCGGTCTTGTCCGAGCGGCCGGCCATGTCGTCGGTGACGGCCAGCAGGGCCTCGGCGGCCTCGTCGCCGCGCTTGGCCAGGTAGTCGCCGAACGAGCCCCCGCCAGCGGCGGTGAAGTCGGCCCAGAACGGCTCAAGCCGCCCGACGATCCCGGGCAGGATCGTCTCGACGGCCTGCTGATAGTAGCCCGGCGCGAACGCGTTCACCGCCTTGTATGCGACTTTGATACCCGTCGCGGTGACACCGCTCTTGCCCGCGACCTCCGAGTCGACGAGGGCTTTGACGTCGGCGACGAGCGGAGACCAGTTCTGCTCGGTAAGCACGGTGTCCTCAAGGCTGGAAGCCATTCGGCGCTTTTCTCCCTGATTTTACGAATTGACGGAATCTGAAGACAGATTACTATCGCGGACCGCCCCGAAGGCGCCGGTTCGCCGTTTTGACCGCTTCCCGCGCATTGTGCTGGGCGTCGCGCAGCATTCGCCTGCGGGGCCGGGAAAGCGAGTCCCAGAACAGCAGCCGCAGTCCCATCGTGCTGCGGAGCAGCCGGCCGGTCCCGGCGGTCCGGGCCTTCGCCGCGAGTTCCTCGGCGAGGTCATCTCCGGCGTCGCCGTATTTCAGGGCGGCCGCGGCCGGGTGGACGTAGGCCAGGCCCGGCGGCGAGCGCCGGAGCATCGGCGCCTGCTCCTCCAGGAACCGGCGGAGCGCGCGGTAGGCGCCCGACCGGTCGCGCGTGATCGATCCGGGACGCAGGCGCAGGTCTGCCAGGAAGCCCCGGGTCCCCCAGAACACGGGCGTCCGGGACCCGCCGGTGATGCGCAGCCACATCGCCAGGTCCTCGACCGGCTCGTCGGCCGCGCGGAACCCGCCCATCTCCTCGAAGCAGGACCGGCGGACCAGCAGCGAACTGCCGTTGCGGGCCGGGTTGTTCCGGATCAGGAAGTCATCGAAGTCATACCGCCCGGACCGCTGCCACTGGACGCCCACGTAGGTGCCGTTCTCCAGCATCAGGCGGGACCGGCAGAACACGGCTCCCACCCGGTCCGGCAGCGACTCGATCCGGGCGACCTGCCGTTCCAGGAACCGGGGATGCCACCGGTCGTCTCCGTCCAGGAAGGCGATGTAGGTCCCGCGTGCTTCCTTGACCCCTCGGTTACGGGTATCGCTCAGGCCGCTGTGCTCAGCCGGGATCAGCCGGACCCGCGGATCGCCGGCGGCCCGTGACCGCACCGCGTCGGCCGTGCCGTCCGTGGAACCGTCGTCGACGACGAGGTACTCGAAGTCGGTGAACGTCTGCCTCAGGACAGAGCCGACGGCCTCGCCGACGTACGGGGCGACGTTGTAGGCGGGCGTGACCACGGTCACCAGCGGCGCGCTACCACTCATCGCCGACCGTCTCGCTGCGCTGGCGACGGATGATCCCGGTGATGAGGCCGGCCAGGCTGGCCACGGCCGCGGCGACGAACAGCCCCAGCGGATGCCAGTAGTGCGCCCACAGCAGGAGGGTGGACAGCAGGGTGAGGGAGCCGACGCTGAACACGACCGACGACCCGACCGCCGACCAGCGGCTCATCCGGGGCCAGTTGGTGACGATCGCGCGGCCGGGGACGAAGAACGTGAACGCGGCCGCCAGCAGCAGCCGCACCGGGGACGTGAAGTTCGCGGAGACCACGAGGACCAGCAGCACGGCAACGGCGCAGGCGACGAGGTCCAGGCGTATGGACCGTCGCGCGGCCGGAGAATAGCTGTCGAGGCTCCACAGAGACACGCCCGCATCTTATGGCAGCCGCTGGTAGAATTTTGGCCGGTTTGCCCCTCCGCGAAGTGTTATCTCACCGATGGAACGCCTCACCACGTGACCCACGAATCGGCAGAGCCGCTCCCGGGAACCGAGTCGCGGCGCGGCAACTCCCGATCCCGGGTCCTCGGGATCCTGCGACGGAACTCCGACCTGCTCCGCAACGCCGGAAGCCTCCTCGCCACCACGGGCGTGACCTCGGGGTTCGGCTTCCTCTACTGGATCGTCGCCGCGCACGAGTTCAGCCCCCAGGACGTGGGCTACGGCTCCGCGGCCATCTCCGCCCTGTCGCTGATCGGCACGATCGGCATGTTCGGGCTGGGCACGATGCTGATCGGGGAGCTTCCCCAGCGCCGGTCCAAGGGCCCGCTCGTCGCGGCCGCCCTCGGGGCATCCGCCATCGGCTCCCTGGTCCTGGGGTTCGGCTTCGCGCTGGTCTCGGGGTCGTTCGGCAAGAACTACGGGGGCGTCAACGCCACCGGCGGCAACATCATCCTGTTCAGTCTCGGCGTGGCCCTGACCGGGGCCGTCCTGGTCTTCGACGAGTCCACCATCGGCCTCCTGCGCGGCGGCATCCAGCTCACCCGCAACACCGCGTTCGCCATCGCCAAGATGGCACTGCTCCCGGTGGCCGCCCTGGTCATCCACAGCGCGTTCGGCGCGGGGCTCCTGGTCTCGTGGATCTGCGGGACCCTGCTCTCCCTGATCCCGGTCGCCGTCATGATCCGGCGGGGCGGATCGTCGGTCCTGCACCGGCCCGACTGGGGCGCGCTGCGCGGCCTCACCCGGGTGACGATGGCGCACAACTGGCTCAACCTGTCCATCACGGTCCCGCCGCAGCTGATCCCGGTGATCGTGGCCGCCCTGGTCGCCCCGCAGCAGAACGCCGTGTTCTACGTCGCCTCCATGATCACGAACATCCTGTTCATGGTGCCGACCCACCTGTCGACCGTGCTGTTCGCGGTCGTCTCGGCGACGCCCGAGGTGATCGCCGAGAAGCTCCGCTTCGTGCTGCGGCTGTCGTTCCTCATCGGGATCCCGGCCGTGCTGGTGATGGGCCTCGGTTCTCCCCTGATCCTCGGCTTCTTCGGCTCCTCCTACGCCCACGACGGCACCCTCGCCATGTGGCTGCTGGCCCTCGGCTACATCCCGGCCGTCCCCAAGACCCAGTACATCGCGGTGTGCCGGGCCACCGGGCAGGTATCGAAGGCGACCTGGGTCATGGGCCTGCAGGCGGCCGGAGAGCTGGCCGGGGTCCTGGCCGGCGGGAAACTCGACGGCCTCACCGGGGTGTGCGCCGGGATGCTCATCGTGGGAATCGCCGAGGGCCTGATGACCGCGCCCGCGGTGATCCAGGCCGCGCGGGGGCGCCTGCGGCTGCCCGAGCCCGAGGCCGCCCCGGCGACCGGCCCGATCGCCGGGGCTCCCGACCAGGCCGCCGTCGCGCTCGGCCTCACCGTCGTGGACATGCCGGCGATCCCGGACGTTCCCGAACTGGACTACCGCACCCGTCAGAACGCCGGGCTGGCCGCGCTCATGGCCATCGCCACCTCGGTCACCACACCGGACCCGGACGCCTACAAGGTCATCACCGACTCGTTCCCGGCCGTCAGCGGCCCGCTGGTGGCGGCCGCCGCGGACCCGCGGGCCGAGACGTTCCACGCGAACGTCGCGACCAGCTACGATATGCCGACCGTCCCGGCCGAGCACGCGCACCGCAAGGGCGAGGACTCCCATCACATCCGCCAGCAGGCCGGACTGGCCGCGCTCATGGCCCTGGCCGTGCGCCCCGTCCGGTTCTGACCGCGCGGTTTACCGCCGGGCCTCGCGCCGGCCCTTGAGGTACAGGCCCGGCCCGGCCAGCAGCCCGGCCATCTCCCGGCGCATCAGCCCGGGCGGCAGCGTCGGGTTGTCCTTCACGCGGTCATTCAGCGTGAAGACCCGGGCCACGCCGCGGGCGACCCGGGGCGGGATCTCGACCCGCGACCGCGGGTTCTTCATCACGATGGCGGTCAGCGCCGCCGTGCAGCCGGAACCGTAGGCCCGCATCTGCCGGGTCAGCTCGGCCAGTTCCGTACGGTGGAAATGCCAGACGACGGCCGCGGGCTCGTACACCAGCCGGTGACCGCCCAGGATCACCCGCATGAACATGTCGAGGTCCTCGCCGCCGCCCGACGGGGTCCCCGCCCCGAGGGCCTCGTCGAAGCCGCCGACATCCCTCAGCGCCGTCCGGGTCATGGCGAAGCTGGCGCCCGCGCCGAAGATCCCGGGTGAGTACGGGTAAAGCGGGGACTCGTCGCGGTTGCCCGCCAGGTCGTAGACCCGGCGCTCGCAGGAGGCGCCCCACCCTTCGCGCAGGTGGAAGTAGAGCTGCTCGGCGTTCTCGAGCCGGGCGGTGGCGATGAGGCCGGTGACGCACGACACCCCCGGCGCGGCCCGGAAGCCCCGGGCGATCCCGGCGAGCCATCCTTTGTCCACCCGGACGTCGTCGTCGGTGAAGGCGACGATCTCCGCCGACGCCTCCGCGACCCCGCGGTTGCGCGCCCGCGACAGCCCCGGCCGGGGCTCGCGCACGTACCGGACCCTCGGGTCGCCGGAGAACTCGCTCCGGACGGCGTCCCGGGTCGCGTCCGAGCTGGGCGCGTTGTCGACCACCACGATCTCGAAGGAGGGGTAGTCCAGTCCGGTGAGCCCGCCCAGGGCGGTCACCACGCTGCCGGGACGGTCGCGCGTGCACACGACGACGCTGATCGCGGGGAGCTCCGGTCCCCCGTCGTCCGGATCCGGGACCGCCCGGAGGCCGGTCTCCGGAAGGGACCCGGGGGCCGCGGCGCCCGCGCGCTCGCAGCGGGCGCTGATCTCCGGGCCCAGCTGGGACCACACCTGCCGGGCGATGCCGGCCGGGTCGAGGGCGCCGGTTTCCAGGAAGGCATAGCCGACGGGAATGCCCCGCATCCGGACCAGCGAGTGGACACCGGTCCAGGCCCGCCCGTCCGCCCGGTCGGGCAGGTTCAGGGCGGCAACGGGCTCGGTGATTTCGAGTTCACCAACGTAGATGGGGGCTTCCACTGGATCCTCGTTCGTCCGGGGAGGTTCCGGGGAGCGTCAAATAGCCGGGCTGTCCCCGTTTCAGCCGATACACTAGCCGACGCACACAGGCAGGGCCCGGCAGAATCCCGTGAACGCGCTGTCACGAGGTGCTTCTCCCCGGCCACCAGTAACGGCCGCATGGATTACGTGAACGTGATGTACCCCACCTCGGATTATTACGACGAGGGATATCCGCACGAAAGGTATCCGCGCGACGGGTACCCGCGAGGCGGATATCCGCGCGGCCAGTATCCCGGCAACGGCTACCCCGGCCGCGAGTATCCCGGCGAGTACCCCGGCCGCGGGTATCCCGGCGAGTACCCCGACCCCGGGTACCCCGGCGAGTATCCGGACTACGGGTACCCCGGCGCCGGGTATCCCGACGAGGGCTACCCCGACGAGGAAGACGACGGCGAGGAGCCCGTCCGGCCCCGGCGGCGCCCCCGGAAGGGAACGCCGCGCTGGACGCGCGTCGCGCTGCTCACCGCCAGCGTCATTCTGTGGGCCCTCGGCCTGGCCACCACGAACACGACGTCGCTCGGGCTCTACGGCCTGCCCGCCAGCCTGTCGCCGCTGTTCTATCTCGGCCTCGGCCTGCTGATCGTCTCCGCCGGCCTCGAACTGGCGGCCCGGAAACTGTCACCGTTCTGGCTGGGGCTGCACGTCGGCGCGCTGGCGCTCATGCTGTACGGCACGGGCGCCGTCGTCTACCCGGAAGGCCGGTACGCCTGGCTGTACAAGACCATCGGGGTCGTCCAGTACATGGACACCAACGGTCATGTCACCCCGGGCATCGACATCTACCAGTCCTGGCCGGGATTCTTCGCCCTGGCCGGCTGGTTCGACCACGTCGCGGGCGTCGGCACCCCGCTGGACTACGCCAAGTGGGCTCAGCTGATCTTCGAGCTCGCGGCCCTTCCCCTGCTATACAGCATCTACGACTCCCTGGCCCTGCCCGTCCGGCACCGCTGGCTGGCCCTCTTCCTGTACCTGGGCGGCAACTGGATCGCGCAGGACTACTTCTCCCCGCAGGCCCTGTCGACTCTGCTCAGCCTCGGCATCATGGCCATCGCGCTGCGCTGGATGCGGGCCGGCAACACGCTGGCCCACCTGGGCCGGGACTCGGAGAACCCGCGCAGCCGCAGCCGGCTGCGGCCCCGCGAGGGCCCCACTACTTTGAGCTGGCGGGGCGGCGTCCCGTTCCTCGTGGCCCTGCTGCTGCTGACCTTCGTGCTGGTGTTCACCCACGAACTGTCCCCGTACATCATCGCGGTCGAGTTCGTGGCCCTGGCCATCATCGGGCAGGTCCGGCCGCGCTGGCTCCCGGTCGCCGTGGTCGCCATCACCATCGCGTACCTGATCCCGAACTTCTCCTACGTGAACAGCCACTACGGGCTGACCTCGTCGATCGGCAGCTTCTTCAGCAACGCCTCCGGCACGAGCGGCCTGGCGGGCGGCACGCCCCCGACGAGCCAGCGCATCATCGGCGACTGCGCCGACCTGCTCTCGGGCTTCATGTGGCTGCTGGCGCTGATCGGCGCCTGGATACGGCGCAAGTCCTGGCGGACGGTCATCGCGCTGCTGTTCCTCACCTTCTCCCCGGTCCTCGTGCTGTTCGGCGGGTCCTACGGTGGCGAGGGCATCATGCGCGTGTACCTGTTCTCGCTGCCCTGGGCGGCGGCGCTCGCCGCGTCGGCGCTCCTCCCGCTCCGCCGCCTGCAGCACGGCTTCCCGGATCCGGCCAGCGTTCCGTCCGCCGGCGTCGGCGGCCTCCTGACCCGGTTCGACCGGGGCTCGTTCCGGGCCCCGGCGGCGCTCGCGATCGCGGTGGCGCTGTTCATGCCCGCCTTCTACGGCAATGATTCCTCCAACACGATGTCGCGGACACAGGTCAACACCACGGCCGCGTTCCTCGACCACGCGACGCCCGGCATGATCCTGTGCCCGGAGGACAACTCGTCCGTCTCCTCGACCGCGCGCTACAACCAGTTCCCGATCGGGACGATCTTCGGGGACTACGGCATCGTCTCCACCGACCCGACGAAGATGAACATGGCCAACTACCTGGCCCGGACCGTCGTGAACTACACCAACGGCGTCTCCCCGGGCTACGTGCTCATTACGCCGAGCATGCTGGCGGACAACGCCGCCTACAACTACGTGCCGGCGAGCTACTACACCGAGCTCGAGAACCAGCTGCGCACGTCGAAGTACTGGAAGGCCATCGTGAACACCGACGGCACCCAGGTGTACGAGATCACGTCCGCGGCGTCCAGCATGCCTACCGGGGCGTTCAACAACAATCCCGTGCTCACCGTGCCGTAATCCCTGGAGCCCTCATGCCCGCATCCCGTTTCTCCGTCGTCATCTGCGCCTATACCGCCGACCGGCTGGAGCAGATCAAGGAGGCCGCCGGATCCGTCCGGGCCGCTGGTCGCGACGCCGAGATCATCCTCGTTGTCGACCACAACCCGGCGCTCTATAAGCTCCTGGTGGCCGAACTGCCCGGCGTCACGGTCACGGAGAACGCGGAGGCGCCCGGCCTGTCGGGTGCCCGGAACACCGGGGTCGCCCTGGCCCAGGGGGAGATCGTCGCGTTCCTCGACGACGACGCCGCCGCCGAGCCCGGCTGGCTGGAGCACCTGGAGACGGCCTACGCCGACCCGGACGTCACCGGGGTCGGGGGCCTGACCGTCCCCCGCTGGGAGACCTCCAAGCCCGGCTGGTTCCCCGAGGAGTTCTACTGGGTCATCGGCTGCAACTACCTCGGCATGCCCGCGTCGGGCCAGCGGGTCCGGAACCTGATCGGCGCGAACATGTCCTTCCGGCGGGAGGCCTTCCAGATCGCCGGCGGGTTCCGCTCGGACATGGGCCGCACCGCGAGCGGACGGCCGCTGGGCTGCGAGGAGACCGAGTTCTGCATCCGCCTCGGCCAGCGTTCCCCGGGCGCGGTGCTGACCACCGAGTACCGGGCCGTGGCCCGGCATCTCGTCCCCGCCAGCCGCTGCCGGCCCGGCTACTTCCTGTCCCGGTGCTTTGCCGAAGGGGTGTCGAAGGCCCGGGTATCCACCATGGTCGGCAGCGACGACGGGCTGTCCGCTGAGCGCAGCTACACGACGCGCACCCTCCCCCTGGGCGTCCTGCGGGGACTGGGCGGCGCCCTCCGGGGAGACGCCGCCGGACTGGGCCGGGCCGGGGCCATCGTGGCCGGCCTGGCCGCCACCGTGGCCGGGTACGCGGCGGGACAGCTCGCCCGTGTCCGATCGTTACGCGATAAGACGGACAAGCCCGACATCATCATGGTAAAGTCCAGCTAACTTCTTTACTCATAGGAAATTCTTAGCTTGCCTAACGGGGGTTTAGGCGGCGCTGAGAAGCATTGCCCTTTACGGCTGCAATGCCGGAGACAGGCTGATGACCCGGAGACTAGTGGGGGATCCTGGACGTGTCCGAACAGGTAATACCTGACGACTATTTCACGCCGTCGGACTTCCTTCGATTCCCTCGTGTCAGCGTTGTGGTACCCGCGAAGAACGAAGCCCGGAATCTTGAGCATGTCTTCGGCACGATTCCGGAATGGGTTGATGAAATCGTGTTCGTGGACGGCCGTTCGTCCGACGACTCAATAGAGGTCGTCCGGCGGATCAGCCCGAACGCGACAGTCGTCACGCAGAAGGGCCAGGGCAAGGGAGACGCCCTGCGGGCCGGCTTCGCCGCCTGCACCGGCGACGTCATCGTCGCGATGGACGCGGACGGCTCGACGGACGGATCCGAGATCGGCCGGTTCGTGAGCGCCCTGGTGACCGGCGCGGACTTCGTGAAGGGGTCGCGGTTCGCCAGCGGCGGCGGAAGCGACGACATCACCCTGGAACGCCGCCTGGGCAACTTCGCGCTCAGCCGCCTGGTCAACCTGCTCTTCGGCACCCGCTACACCGACCTCTGCTACGGCTACAACGCCTTCTGGACGCGGCACCTGGCCCGGCTCAACCTGGACTGCGACGGTTTCGAGATCGAGACCGTGATGAACGTCCGCGCGGCCAAGGCCGGACTGGTCGTGCAGGAAGTGCCCAGCCACGAGCACTCCCGCCTGCACGGCGTGAGCAACCTGCACGCCATCCGGGACGGATGGCGGATCGCCAAGGTCATCCTGCGGGAACGGCTCTCCCGGCACCCGCGGAAGGTCGCCTCCGTCGGAGCGGCCGCCGCGTCCCGCCCGGCCCCTGTCCCGTCGCCCGAGCAGGCCCTGACCGGGGACCCCGCGGGCCAGTAGGGCCTCCGCGCACGGCACCCAGCAGGGCCTCCCGCGCACGGCACGCTGCCACGGCCGGTTCCCGGCGCGGGGGCCGGTCTCGTTCGTTACGGGTGCTGCCAGACGCTGACCGACTTGACGTTCAGCTGCGCGTCGCTGCCCAGGGACGCCACATGCTCGTCGACCGCGATGTTGGCCAGGAAGTACATGGGCTGCTGCGGGACGTTCCGCCCGGTGGAGAAGACCGGCTTGCCGTCGACGTACCAGGTCACCTTGGAAGCGGTCCAGTCGAGGCCGAACCTGTGCCAGCCGGTGGCGGAGCCCAGGTTCACCGACGAGTTCTCCCGGGGCGCGCCGGCCGGGTGGTAGTACTGGAAAAACTTGGCGTCATCGTCCCAGTGCTCGACGATGTCGATCTCCGGCGGCCATGACTCGTTCTTCGCGGCCAGCCACAGGGCGGTCCACAGGCCCTTCGCCGAGGGCATCTTCGCGACCGCCTGGATGTAGCCGTACTGGAAGCTGTAGCCGGGGAACGTGGTGACCAGGCCGGAGCGGTAGCCGTAGGACTCCGGGCTCCCGCTGCTCGTCGTGCCCTCGGTCGGCGCCTTCTGGGCCACGATGTCCATGGCCCCGTTGGCCACCCGGTCCTGGGACGGCGTGTACCACTGGAACTCTTCGTCGCTGTTGCCGAAGTTCGCGCACCCGGACTGGGACTCCCAGGGGTAGCAGGTGTCCCACACCGAGGGGTTCAGCCTGTCTCCGGGGAAGGTGGCGTTGAACGTCTGCTTCCAGCCGGAGCCGAGGCTCGCGGGCACTCCCGCCGCGGCGGCGGAACCCGGGGCCGACGGCCCCGCCGAACCGGACGGTCCCGGGCCGCCGGCGGCCGCGGGCGCGCCGGAGCCCGAGTGCGCCTTGTAGCCGCTCAGCGAGTGGCCGTTCAGGATTCCGCGCGCGTAGAAGAGCCCGCCGGCCGCGACCAGGGCGACGGCTGAGAGCCCCGCGACCCAGGCCGCGATCCGCGGGTTGCGCCGGCCTTTGCCCGGCGCCTGGCCCGGCGCCTGGCCCGGCCGGCGCCCGGAGGGCTGGCCAGCGGGGCGACGGGGAGGCCGGGCGGGCGGACGTCCCCCGGGCTGGCCGGGGGGTCTGCCGGGCGGGCGGCCGCCGGGCCCCCGGGGATTGCGGCCGGCGGCCTGGCCCGCGGGCCGCAGGTCCGTTTCGGGATAGCCGCGGTCGTAGCCGGGCTGGCCTCGGTCATAACCCGGCCGTGGCCCGTAGCCCGCTGGGGGCCCGTATTCCGGTGGCGGCAGGTAGCCGCCGCCCGGCCCGTAGCCGCCGCCCGAGCGGTAACCGGCCGAGTCGTAGCCGCCCTGGCCGTAACCGCCTGAGCCGGGCCCGGGAGGAGAAGGCCTCTGCGGCGACGGCTCGAAGGTCGGCTCGAAGGTCGGCTCGAAAGACGGCCGCTGCGGCGCGTGACCGCCGCCGGGCGGTCCGTATCCGCTGCCGGGCGGCCGGGGATCCCGTCGGCCTGGTGGGGGGTACCGTCGGGGATCCACGCAAAGCACTCCAGTCCTGGCACCTGACAACGGATGGCATCGCTGTTCCCCCGGCCCGGCAATTCTATGTACGGGCTCTGCCCCGAAGCATGCCATACCGGATAATCGCGCCGCGTCTTGCCCATTCGTTATCCGGGCCTGCCATTCGTTATCCGGGCAGGAGGGGATGTCCCTTCCGGGGGTAGGAACCGGCCTGCCAAACCCTGACCGACCTGACGGCCATCGAGTTGGTCAGCGCGTTCCAGTTCTGCCGGCCCTGCTGGTAGACGGCCAGGTCGGCCAGGAAGTACATGTCCTGGTCCGGGATCCCGTGCGTGGTGTCGAATACCCGCTGCCCGTCGATGTACCAGGCCATCTGGTACTTGCTCCAGTACAGGCCGAACGTATGCCAGCCGACCGACAGCGCCGGAGTCGGCTCCGCGGCCTCCTGGGTCGCGTAGTCCGGCGAGTGCAGGTGCTGGGTCGACATCAGCGAGTTCCCGTAGTGCTCGATCATGTCGATCTCCGGCGGCCACTGACCGCTCGCCGGCAGCAGCCACAGGGCCGGCCACAGGCCGCTCCCGGCCGGGATCCGCGCGGTCACCTGCAGGTAGCCGTACTTGTAGCGGTAGCCCGGGTCGCTGGTGATCATGCCGGACCGGTAGGCGTACTGCTTCGGCGCCCCGTTACTGGCCTTGCCGGCCGTCGGGATCCGCCGCGGGATCAGGTGCACGGCTCCCCCGTACACCTTGTCCTGGGACGGCGTGTACCACTCGTACTCGTTGGCGTTGCCGTAGTTGGTGCAGCCGTTCTGCGACTGCCAGGGGTAGCACGTCCCCCAGACCGACCGGTTGAGCCTCGAACCGCCGAAGGTCCCGTTGAAGGTCGGCTTCCAGCCCGACCCGAGTCCCGATACGTACGCGGGCGGACTCTGGTCCGCCCTGGGCAGCACCGACGCCGACGACTGGTAGGAGCAGCTTCCGGCCGTAAAGCACCCCGCCACGGCCAGGGCCGCCAGTGCCGTCTTGCGCAGGAGTCCCATAGTTCACCCCATTCCCCGTGATTTCCCCGTAGGGGCCCATGCTGCCAGATCCGCCCGACAAGGTGGGGGACCGTGATCTAATCTCACCTCATGAGCGAGCCGACCGAGCCAGTCGTGGTCATCGGCGCCGGGGCGTCCGGGCTGACGGTAGCCGCCGAACTCGCCCGGCGCGGGATCCCGGCCGAGATCCTCGACCGCTCCGGCACGATCGGCTCGCCCTGGCGGACCCGGTACGACCGGCTGCGGCTGAACACCTGCCGCTGGTACTCGACCCTGTCGAAGGTCCCCTTCCCCAAGGGGACCCCGGTGTTCCCGGACCGCGACGGGTTCGTCCGCTACCTGGAGGACTACGCGGTCCGGCACGACCTGAAAGTGCGCTTCGGCGTCGAGGTCCACCGGATCGAACGGCACGAGACCGGCGGCTGGCTGCTGGACACCTCGGACGGCAAGCGGACCGCCCGGCAGGTCGTGATCTCCACCGGCCTGATGCACACGCCCCGGCTTCCCGGCTGGTTCGCCCGCGACCTGTGCGGCGGCCGGGCCTTCCACTCCTCGGAGTACCGGAACGCCGAGGGGTTCGCGGGCCGGGACGTGCTCGTCGTCGGCGGCGGCTCCTCGGGGCTGGACATCGCGCTCGACCTGGCCGAGGGCGGGGCCCGGCGGGTCCGGGTGGCGGTGCGGTCCGCGCCGTACCTGGAGACGCGGCTGGTCGGGCCCGTGCCGAGCGACCTCCTCGGGGAGGCCCTGTTCCGGCTGCCGACCGGGCTGGCCGACCGGATCAGCCGACTCATCCGGCGGTTCTGGGTCGGCGACCTGTCCCGGTGGGGACTGCCCATTCCCGCCGAAGACTTCTACAGCTACATCAGCCGCACCGGCGGCGGCCCGGTGGTCGTGGGCCGGGACGTCATCCGGGCGATCCGGAAGGGCCGGATCGAGATCGTCGGGGCCGTCGAGACGGCGGACCGGGCGGCGGACGGCACCACCACCGTGCGACTCGCCGACGGCGGCACGCTGGAGCCGGACGCGGTCATCGCCTGCACCGGCTTCACGGCCGGGCTCGAGCCGGTCGTGGGTCACCTGGGCGTGCTCAAGCCGGACGGAACGCCCGGGGCCTGGGGAGGCCCGGAGGCCGCGCCCGGCCTGCGGTTCTCGGGCTACGTGGCCAACATCAACAATCTCTATAACGAGGGACGCCGGGTCGCGGAAGAAATCAGCCGCGCGGGCTAGCATAATTTCAATTCGCAAGAACTCAATGTCGCTGGAGCACGGGGGTCACCAGCTGGAATTCTGACAGGTAGGTCGTGGCAACTGACAGGCAGCAGGTCGCGCGGATGGAACAGCACCGCGCCCGCCTCTTTGAGGAAGGCCGTTTCAGCCTTCCGCCGGACGAGGGCCGCATGGCCATATTCGTTTTCTTCGATCCCGATTACCGGCCGGGAAATACCATCGTCGAGGACTCCCTGGACGCGATGGACCGCGAGGCCCGGCGGATCCAGCGTTACCTGCGTTTCCGCGGCAAGCGCTCGGAATACACGAAGGAAGCCAGCATTTACGACCTGTGGGACGCCCTCGACGACGAGACCGTCTCCGACATCACGGTCATCGGGATCAGCACCCTCAGCCGCATCCACCTGACGCCCTGGACCCGGGAGTCCCGGTCGGCCAAGCGCAACGGGACGATGACCTACTACGAGGCCATCTCGCGGGGCGGCGGGTGGCCGGACTTCAAGCACCTGAAGCAGGGAAGCTTCTACCAGCGGACCAGCGGCAACATGGACAAGGCCCCGCTCAACGTCCCCCTGGGCTGGGGAATCATGGCGGACCGCGCCAGCATCTGGGCCATCCCGCAGTACGGCTTCTACCCCAGCACCCGGCACTTCCGCCCGCGCGACGGGCTCATCCGCGTGTCCCGGCACTTCGGCCTCGACGAGGCCGAGACGACCGGGCCGATGGACTACGCGAGGACGAAGGAGATCTTCGGCCTCCGGGAGACGATCGCGCTGCGCGGCTACCCCATGCCCCGGTTCCTGTACCCGGCCTATGACCGGCTCCGGAACAACGAGGCCCTGTTCCGCCTCCACCAGCGCATTCGCGGCCACGGAGAATTTGATTCTCCTGAATAGGGCTGGCCCGTATTGCCATGTGGCACCGAGTGTCATTATTATCTCGGCTACTGCGTCAACGCCGACGTAACCCCTCCAGGAGGAATCCCACATGGCAGGACGAGTAGCGGGCAAAGTCGCCTTCGTCACCGGCGCCGCCCGCGGCCAGGGCCGCAGTCACGCGATCCGGCTGGCCGAAGAGGGCGCCGACATCATCGCCGTCGACATCTGCGAGGACTACGACAGCATCGGCTACCCGATGGCCACCGCGGACGACCTCGCCAAGACGGTCAAGGCGGTCGAGGCCCTGGACCGGCGCATCGTCGCCGCCAAGGCCGACGTCCGCGACCCGGCCACCCTGCGCAAGGCCCTCGGCGACGGCGTCGTCGAGTTCGGCCGCCTCGACATCGTCTCCGCCAACGCCGGCATCTGCTCCGCCCAGACCTGGGACCAGGTCACCCCCAAGATCTGGCAGGACACGCTCGATGTCGACCTGACCGGGGTCTGGAACACCATGACCGCGGCGATCCCCCACCTGATCAGCAACGGCGGCGGCTCGATCATCGCGACCAGTTCCGTGGCCGGGGTCAAGGGCCTGCCGTTCATCGCCCCCTACGTCGCGGCCAAGCACGGCGTCATCGGCATCGTGAAGGCGATGGCCAACGAACTGGCCGAGCACAGCATCCGGGTGAACGCCGTCCTGCCCACGGGGGTCATGACCCATATGGCGGCCGGCATCTCCAACATGACGCAGATCAACGCCGAGCATCCCGACATGGGCCCCATCCACATGAACACGCTGCCCGGCGTGCATGCGGTCGAGCCGGTCGACATCAGCAACGCCGTGCTCTACCTCGCCAGCGACGAGGCCCGCTACGTGACCGGGATGGAGTTCAAGGTCGACGCGGGCAACACGATCCGATGAGCGCCAGCCTCGCGACGGCCCTGGACCGGGTCAAGGACAAAATCGTCGGCCGCGAGCGGGAACTCACCCTCGTGCTCGCGGCCGTCGCGGCGGGTCGCGACATTCTCCTGGAGGGCCCGCCCGGGACCAGCAAGTCGACCATCCTGCGCGCGATCACCGAGGAGTGGGGGATCCCCCTGGTCTTCGTCGAGGGCAACGCCGACCTCACCCCGGCCCGCCTGGTCGGCCACCACAACCCGGCCCGCGTCCTCAAGGAGGACTACAGCGCCGCCAACTTCGTGGACGGCCCGCTGCTCGAGGCGATGCGCGCCGGCGGTTTCCTCTACATCGAGGAGTTCAACCGGGCCCCCGAGGACACGCTGAACACGCTGCTGACCGCGATGGCGGAGCGGCGCATCGCGGTACCCCGCGCCGGGACCGTCACCGCCGAGCCGACGTTCCGGGTCATCGCGTCGATGAACCCCTACGACAACATCGGCACCACGCGCCTGTCCACGTCGGTCCACGACCGGCTCAACCGCCTGGCGATCTCCTACCAGGACGCCGACGCCGAGCGCGGCATCGTGAAACTGCGCGTTCCCCTGCCCGGCACCGACCCGGCGGTCTACGACCGCCTCGTGTCCGACGCCGTCGCCGTCACCCGGGCCACCCGGTCCCACGAGGACATCCGGCAGGGCAGCAGCGTCCGCGGGGCGATCGACCTGACCGCCGTCGCGGGCCAACTGCTTACCCTCGATACGAAACGGGTCTTCGGTACCCCCGACGCCGAGGACGCCTACCGGGACGTCGTGTACGACGCGATGATCGTGGCCCTGTCCGGCCGCATCCACCTGGACGAGACCGTCGAGACGACGCCGGAGCAGATCCTCCGCCTCATCTGGGAAGACCACTTCATCCTCAACCCGGCCGCGGCCGGGCCCGGTTGAAGAGAGGTGGCGCTGGACTCGCCCCTGCGCCGCCCGGCCCCGGGCGGCCGCTCGCGAGCCGGCAAGCCCCTGACGCCGCTGAAACGCAAGCCGAAGCAACTGACCGAGGAACCCGAACTGCAGGACCGGACCGGAACCGTTATGACCTCCGA
>WRBL01000092.1 GCA_009784565.1 Streptosporangiales bacterium
CCGCCACCGTGTCGAACCCGCATTCCACCGCGGCGTGACGGGCCACGGCGCCTCCGCCGTACTGCGATTCCGCGAGGATCACGTCATCGATGCGGGCCGGGTCGAGCCCGGACCGGGTGACGGCCTCCCGGAGGACCAGCGCCGCCATTTCCTCCGGCGTCGTGTTGGCCAGCGATCCCTTGCGCGCGGTGGCGATCGCCGTCCGCGCGGCGCTCGCGATGACTGGGCTCGGCACCTGTGCCCACCTCCTGTGCGTCGGATATAGTCAATTTATATCACCAATTAGGTTGAGCCGAGGAGTGTACATGGAGCTAGCAGGATCGTCCGCCCTGGTCGTCGGCGGCGCCGGGGGCTTCGGGTCCGCGACCGTCCGCCGCCTGGCCGAGGCCGGAGCACGCGTCGTCATCGCGGACATGTCCGACGAGAACGGCGCCAAGCTCGCCAGCGAGCTGGAGGGCCGGGCCGTCTACGTCCACACCGACGTCACCAGCGAGGAGTCGGTGGCCGCGGCGGTCGCCGCCGCCACGGAGATGGGCCCGCTGCGGGTCACGGTGGCCGTGCACGGCGGGCGTGCGGCGGGCAAGCGCATCGTCGGCCGGGACGGCACGCCGTATCCCGTGGAGACCTTCCGCCGCACGATCGAGGTCTTCCTGACCGGCACGTTCACCGTCCTGAGCAAGGCCGCCGCCGCGATGTCCGCGAACGAGCCCCTCGAGGACGGGCAGCGCGGCCTCGTCATCACCACCGCCAGCATCGCCGGGTTCGAGGGCCAGACCGGGCAGAGCGACTACTCCGCCGCCAAGGGCGGGATCATCGGCATGAACCTCACCGCCGCCCGGGACCTCGCCCCCGCCGGGATCCGGGTCGTCAGCATCGCCCCGGGCACGTTCTTCACCCCCGCCTACCGCATGGAGGAGGCCGAGGCCCAGGCCAAGTGGGGCCCCGGCGTCCCCAACCCCAAGCGGATGGGGCATGCCGACGAGTACGCGCGGCTCGCCCTGGCGATCGCCGACAACGACTACATCAACGGCGAGGTCATTCGCATCGACGGGGCGCAGCGGTTCAACATCTGACACGCCGGCGCGGGGACGGCCGCCGGCCGGCCCCGCCGGGCGTCACCGCGTGCCGGGCTCGCGGGGCAAGCCGAGGATCCGCTCCGCGATCACGTTCCGGCTCACCTCCGAGGTGCCGCCCGCGATGGTCAGGGCCCGGCCGAGCAGGTAGTTCGACGTCAGGTCCGGCTCGGCGCCGGTGACCGAGCCTAGCGACGTGATGGACAGGCCCAGCTCGGTGACGCGCTGCAATTGCTCCGCCGCCAGCAGCTTGGTGAGGCTCCCCTCGGCGGAAGGCCCGGCCCCGGCAACGGCGCGCTCTACCTGGCGGAGGCTGATCAGGTCGGCCGCAACCTCTTCCGCGATCAGCTGTCCGGCCTCCCGCGCCAGGCCCGGGTCCCCGGCCGCGCAGGAGCCGTGCAGGCGCACGAGCTCGAGCGCGGACATGTGCCGGTCCCGGGCCCCGCCGATGGACACCCGCTCGTTGCCCAGCGTGGCGCGGGCCACCGCCCAGCCCTGGTTGACCTCCCCGACGACGTCGCCGTCGGGGACGAAGACGTCGTCGAGGAACACCTCGTTGAACAGCGACTCGCCGGTGATCTCGCGCAGCGGCCGGATCTGCACCCCCGGAGCGGCGAGGTCGATCACCACTGTGGTGATCCCGCGGTGCTTGGGAGCGGCCGGATCGGTGCGGATCGTCGCGAGGCCCCGGTTGCAGCTCTGCGCACCGCTGGTCCACACCTTCTGCCCGCTGACCCGCCAGCCGCCCTCGACCCGGGTGCCCCGGGCCTGGACGGCGGCCGCGTCGGAGCCCGCGTCCGGCTCGCTGAACAGCTGGCACCAGACGAGCTCTCCGCGCAGGCTCGGGCCGGTCCAGCGCTCGACCTGTTCCGGGCTCGCCTGCTGGGTCAGGGTCAGCAGCACCCAGCCGCCGATGCCCAGGCTGGGAACCTCGATGTCCGCCAGCTCTTCCTCGATGACCAACTGCTCGACCGGGCCTGCGGCCCGGCCCCACGGCCTGTCCCAGTGCGGCACGAGATAGCCGCTGTCGACGAGGAGGTCGCGGCGCTCGCCGTCGGAGGCGGCGGCTCGGTAGCGTTCGGCGAACGCGCAGGCCTGCGCCCGGTACTCCTCCGCCTCCTCGGGCAGGTCGACGGCGATGGCCCGCCGCACTCCGGACCGGGTGAGGGTGAACACGTCGTCCCGCGCGTCCTTCACCGGTCCCGCGAGCTCGGCCAGGGCCGCCGCGCGGCGCAGGTACAGGTGCGCGTCGTGTTCCCAGGTGAAGCCGATCCCGCCGAGAACCTGGATGTTCTTCCGGGCGGTGAACTGGTAGGCGTCCAGGGCGACTGCGGCCGCGACCGCCGCCGACAGCCCGGCCTCGCCGTCCCCGCCGCCCGTTCCGGAGTTCAGCCGGGCGGCGTCCCACGCCGCGGCAGTGGCCAGCTCGGTGGCGACCAGCATGTTCGCGAGATGGTGCTTGACCGCCTGGAAGCCACCGACCGGACGGCCGAACTGCTCACGGACCTTCGCGTACGCGAGGGCTGTCTCCAGGCAGGCGCGCGCGCCGCCGGCGGCCTCGGCCGCCGCGAGCGACCGCAGGATCCGCTTGGCCGCTGCCGCGCCCCCGCGCACCAGGTGCGTGACCGGGGCCTGGTCGAGGACCAGCCGGGCCAGCCCGAGCGAGGGGTCGAGGGCGGTGACGTCCCGGACGGTCAGGCCCGGCGCGCCGGCGTCGACGACCGCGAGGTCCGGGCCCGCGGGGAACAGGTGCAGGTGCGCCCAGGCCGCCCCGAGGGCCGCTCGGCTCTCCCCGGTCAGCCGCCCGTCGGTGCCGATCGTGACCGACGTCGCGGCTTCGCCGGACAGGGACGCGCGGGCCGAGCCGTCCGCCAGTGACGGCAGCAGTGCCGTGCGCTGCTCTGGAGTTCCGGCCGCGCTGATGACGGCCGCCACGGCGGCGGTGGGCAGGAACGGTCCGGGAGCGACGGTTGCGCCCAGGCCCTCCGCCACCACCGCCAGGTCCTCCAGCCCGAACCCCGAGCCGCCATGCTCCTCCGGAAGATGCAGGCCCGGCCAGCCCAGCTTCGCCATGCCCCGCCACGCCGGCTCGATGTCGGCCGGTCCGTCCAGGAGCTCTCGGGTCAGGGTCCGTAGCCCGGTGGCCTCGGCGAACTCCCGGACCACGGCGGCAAGGGCCTTGTGATCGTCACTGATGGGCAGCGCCATGGATCCTCCTGCGGGTGGCGGGTTTAATTAGTTATATAGTTTAATCATATAGCTGTTCTCTGTCGTGAATGCGAGGGTCCCGATGAACCTGCTCACCCTGCTGGACATGGCCGCCGAGGGCCACGGCGACCGGCTGCTCCTCGGCACGGCGAACCGAGGGCTGACCGGCGCGCAACTCGCGGTCCGTGCCCGGCGCGGAGCGAGGCACCTGACCGCCGCCGGGGCGGGAACCGTCGTCTACATCGGCGAGAACGGACTGTCGGTCCCCCTCGCCCTGTTCGCCGCGTCAGCGGCCGGGCTGCCGTTCCTGCCGCTGAACTACCGCCTCCCGGCCAGCCAGCTCGCGGAGATCATCGGCCGCCAGGACCGGCCCTTCGTCATCGCGGACGCCGCTCCGGAACTGGTCCCGGGGACAGTCACGGTTACCCCGGGGGAGTGGGAGGACCTGGTCGCCGACCCCTCGTGCGGTGAGGGCGTGAGCGACTCCGGCGAGCCGGCCGATGACGACGAGGCCGTGCTGCTCATGACCAGCGGTACCACCGCCGCGCCCAAGAGCGCGGTCCTGCGTCACCGCCACCTGGTCTCCTACATCCTCGGGTCGGTGGACTTCGGGTCTGCCGACACCGCGGACGCGGTCATCGTGAGCGTGCCGCCCTATCACATCGCGGCGATCGCCAACCTGCTCTCCAACCTCTACAGCGGCCGCCGGATCGTCTACCTGGACCGGTTCACCGCCCGGAACTGGCTGGAGGTCACGACGGCCGAGCGCGTTACCCACGCGATGGTCGTCCCGACGATGCTCGCCCGGATCGTCGACGAGCTGGAGACCGGCGACGCGTCCGTCCCGGGGCAGCTCCGCTCGCTGTCCTACGGCGGGGCGCCCCTGTCGCCGGTCATCCTCGGCCGGGCCCTGGCCCTGCTGCCGGACGCCGGCTTCGTCAACGCCTACGGGCTGACCGAGACCTCCTCATCGGTGGCCGTGCTCGGGCCGGAGGACCACCGGGCCGCCGTGGCCAGCGAGAACCCGGCGGTCCAGGCCCGGCTTGGCTCGGTCGGCCGCCCGCTGCCCGAGGTGGAGATCGAGGTCCGCGACGCTGACGGCAAACCGTGCCCGCCCGGGCAGGCCGGTCAGATCTACGTGCGCGGCCCGCAGGTCGCGGGGGAGTACCGCGAAGCCGGAGCGGTCACCGACCCCGACGGCTGGTTCCCCACCCGGGACGAGGGCTACCTGGACGACGGCGGCTATCTGTTCGTCCGCGGCCGCGCCGACGACACCATCATCCGCGGCGGCGAGAACATCGCGCCCGCCGAGATCGAGGCGGTCCTGGAGCAGATCCCCGGCGTCGCCGAAGTCGCCGTGGTCGGCCTGCCCAGCGAGGAATGGGGCCAGCGTATCGGCGCCTTCATCGTGACCCGACCTGGAGTCGGACTGTCGGCGGACGAGGTCCGCGAGTTCGCCCGCGCCCGCCTGCGCTCCTCCAAAACCCCCGACACGGTCACCTTCCTCGGCGAACTCCCCCACACCGCCACCGGAAAGCTTCTCCGCCGCCAGCTCGCCACCCTGGCCCCCTGATATCCCGCCGGTCAGCAGCTAGGCCCTCATGAACGGGCGGCGCCGACGATGGGCGACTTGTGTATGATGAGCACATGGCTGACGATTCACGAGCCCTCTCCGGCGCGCTGCCCGGCGTGTTGGGACCGCAGGCTCTGCTGGGCGGCTGGACGGGTCGCTTGCCTCGGCCGTGTCGATGCTGAGTGGCCTGTCCCTTGAGCGGATCGAGGAACTCGGCGGCACCGGAGACTGGGAGGACTGAGTCCCGTGCCCGTGCGCCCGACCATTCGGTGCCTGCGCGAGGACATGGTGCTTCCCGTGCCTCCCGCCCGCATCCCGCTGGATGAAATCGAACATCCGCTGCTGCGCAAGGCGGCGGAGCAGTTCGCCGCCGGGGATACACCCCATGAGCGGATTCGTTCTATTGACGACACCGTGCTGTTCAAGGTGAAGACCGCTCGGCGGAGAGGCGCCGTCTAACGCCGCGATCAGGATCACAGGCTCCGTGTCCGGCGACCTGGTCACCAGCATTTTGAACCGCGTCCCCGGATGCGACCCGGGCGCTTGGCTCCCCGAATATGCCCTCCCGGAACGGGAACTGCTGCCAGCCGAACAGGCCTGGTCCAACCTCATGGACCCCAAGGCGGCCGCTCGACTGCTCGACGAGCCACCCGAGCGTTAGGAACCAGCTCCAGAAGAGCGGTACTGGTCAACCAGGACGCGGCGGAGCATCTTGCCGCTGGGCGTCCGGGGGAGCTCGGAAGCGAACGACACCGAGCGGGGCGCCTTGTAGTGGGCGATGCGGGACCGGCAGTACCCGATCAGCTCGTCACCCAGCGAAGGAGAACCAGAACCGGCAACGGCAGGCTGCACGACCGCATGCACCCGCTGGCCCATCTCCTCGTCCGGCACCCCGAACACGGCCACGTCGGCGACCGCCGGGTGCAGGGCCAGGACGTCCTCGATCTCCCGCGGGTAGATGTTCACCCCGCCGGACAGGATCAGGTCGGTGCGCCGGTCCGCCAGGTACAGGTAGCCCTCGTCATCGACGTATCCCATGTCGCCGAGGGTGTTCCAGCCCCGCTCGTTGTACGCCGAGGCCGTCTTGGCCGGGTCGTTATGGTACTCGAAACGCTGGGTGCCGCTGAACCAGATCGTTCCGGTCGACCCCGCGGGCAGTTCCGTCCCGTCGTCGGAGCAGATATGTACCTCGCTGCGCAGCGGCCTGCCGACCGAGCCCTTGTGCGTGAGCCACGCCGGGGTGTCGATCATGCAGAAGCCCGTGCCCTCGCTGCCCGCGTAGTACTCGCTCAGGGTCGGGCCGAACCAGTCGATCATGCGCTCTTTGACCTCGACCGAAACCGGCGCGGCGGCGTGGACGGCGACTCGCAGGCTGGAGACGTCGAACCCCGAACGGGTGGCCGGGGGAAGCTTCAGCATGCGGACGAACATCGTGGGCACGAACTGCCCGTGCGTCACCTGGTAACGGCCGATCAGCGCCAGGGCCTGCTCGGCGTCGAACCGTTCCATCACCACGACGGTGCCGCCGTTGCGGATGGTGCCGATCGACCAGCCGAGCGGGGCCGCGTGGTATAGCGGCCCGGTGCTCAGGTAGACCGAGGCTTCGGAGAAGCCGAAGGCCGAGCGCATCATCGAGTCGATGTTCAGCCCGGTCCCGAACGGCTGTCCAGTCAGCTCCGGCATGATGCCCTTCGGGCGCCCGGTCGTCCCGGACGAATAGAACATGTAATAACCCTCGACCTCGCCCGGCACCGGCGTGCCGGGCAGGGCAGCCGCCGACACCACCAGTTCCGAGGCCGTGAGCCGCTCCGCGGATCCTGCGGCGGCGGCCGCCAGGTCTTCCAGGTCGTCGGAGGACACCAGCAGCCGGGCCCCGCAGTCGGCCACGATGTACGCGGCCTCGTCGCCGGACAAGTGCCAGTTCACCAGCGTGTAGAGCAGCCCCGTGCGCTGCGCCGCCCAGACCACGGGAAACAGGTCCAG
Source organism: Streptosporangiales bacterium (assembly GCA_009784565.1). Classification (GTDB taxonomy): domain Bacteria; phylum Actinomycetota; class Actinomycetes; order Streptosporangiales; family Streptosporangiaceae; genus Trebonia. The sequence continues at coordinate 6,838 of WRBL01000092.1, forward strand.
CCCGTTGCTCATCAGGACGGCGATGTGATCCCCGGGCCGCAGCCCGCGAGATCGGAACAGGTGCCCGACCTGGTTGGACCGTCGCTCCAGCTCCGCGTACGACATCCGCTCGCCCGAGCCGCCCATGATGACAGCGGGCTTGCCGTCCAGCGAGCGGGCCAGGTCCGTGAGGTTCACGGCTCAGTCGGAGGCGGGCAGGGGGCGGGCGCCCTTGATCTGCAGGGGTACGCCGTTGAGCGCGAGGGTGCCGGTCCCGGCCTTGGTGACCAGGAGCTCGACGCCGAGGTCTTCGTCGGCGTACCGCTTGCCGATCTGCGTGCCGTCCGCCTGGCCCGGGTCCCCGGGAACCTTCTCGGCGGACCCGGGCGTGTCGGCCATGTCGATCCCGCCGCAGGTGACGGTGACCTCGCCGTCGCCGGGGCGGACCACGACGACCGAGGTCGCGTCCGTCGCGCTGACGAGTTTCTGTCCGGCCTTGAGCTTCATCATTGAGCCTCCTGGTCAAGCGGTGCTTCTGAGGTGGAACGGTAACGCGGGCGCTGACCCGCGCGGACGGCGGCGATTCCGGCAGCGAAGTCTGGCTCGCCGACCATCCGGTTCATATCGGCCACCGCGCGCCGGTACGCGTCATCCAGCCCGTCGTGCGCGTCGACGTGGAGCTGCCGCTTGATGACGGCCATCGCTCCCGGCGACACGTTCCGCGCCGCGGCGACGGCGACGGAACGCACCCGCTCGGCGAAGCCCTCGCGCGGCCACGCGTGCCGGGCGAACCCGAGGTCAGCGGCCTCCTGACCGGTCATCACGGCGTTCGTCAGCAAGATGTCCAGGGCGTTCTGCCAGCCGGTGATACGCGGCAGCATCCAGGCGATGCCGTACTCCGCCGGCAGCCCCATCCCGGCGAACGACGGGGTGATCTTCACGTCGTCCACCGTGACGCGCAGGTCCGCGTAGCAGGCGAGGACGAAGCCAGCCCCCGCGCAGGGGCCGTTGATGGCGGCGATGACGAGCTTGCCCAGCGTCAGCGGGTAGGCGTGGTTGCGCCGCAGCCCGGCCGGGGTGCCGGGCGGGAACGGCGGTAGCTCGACCTTCAGCCGCTCATACGATCCGCTCGCGGCGCTGACGTCGCTGAGGATGTCCTTGTCGGCGCCCACGCAGAACGCGTTCCCGGCGCCGGTGACGATGACCGCCCCGACGCTGTCGTCGTTGTCCGCGTGATACAGCGCCCACCGGTACTCCGCGGCCATCCGCCCGGTCCACGCGTTACGCCGGTCCGGCCGGTCCAGCGTCACCGTCGCGACGTTGTCGGCGACGGCGTACCGGATTTCCTTGAACTCATCTGGTCGCACTGGCGTACCTCCCGCGACCAGTATAACAGAAAATTAGTTTAATTAGTTAACTGATATTGGGTCACCTGGGAGCATGGTCAGTCGAACAGGTCGACGATGGCCTTGTTCTTGACGTCGTCGCCGAGCAGGGCCTTGGCGCCGGTCTGCATGTGCCGCAGCCAGTGCGCCTGGGCGCCCTCGGAGTCTCCCGCCGCGACGAGCTTGGCCAGTTTGCGGTGCGACAGCAGCACCTTGCGGAACCGCTCGGGCTTGCTGTCGGAGGGAAACTTGTCGGGCACCGTGGCGGCGTAGTGCAGGGAGACGACTTCCTGCAGCAGGCGGCCCTGCAGCGCCAGGGTCTTGCTGCCGCTGCCCTTGAGGATCACGTCATGCACGTCGTAGGTCCGCTGCGTCCACAGCCGGGCGTCCGGGATCCCGCCGTGACCCGCGTCGATCAGGTCGGCGACCCGGCTGATCGCGAAGCCGAGGGCCTTCGCGTCCTCGGGATCCTGGCGGCGGGCCATCATCCCCGCGCAGATCGGCTCCAGGGCGGTCCGCGCCTCGTAGACGTCCGCGATAGTGGTGCCCTCGATCTGGAGCAGCAGCCCGACGTAGCGGGCGCCGATCGCGGGATCCGGGGTCGTGACCAGCGCGCCGCCGCCCACGCCCCGGCGCACGCTGATCAGGGACTCGGCCTCGAGGATGCGGAACGCCTCCCGCAGCGTCGGGCGAGACACTCCGAACTGCTCCATCAGTTCGCTCTCGGTCGGCAGCATGTCGCCGGGCTCGAGTTCGTGCTTAACTATCCGGGACCGGATGTAGCCGGCGATGAGTTCCCCGGTCTTCGGCGCGCGGACGTGCTTGGCGTTCGGAAGGGCGTTCCTGGCTGGCATCGAGCTCTCCTCACGGCACGAACCGGGTGGGTAACAGTTAATCTATTATACTGAAATTGCGGCTAGAGGGCTTCGAAGACGGCCGCCAGGCCCTGTCCGCCGCCCACGCACATCGTCTCCAGGCCGTAGCGGCCGCCCCGGCGGTGCAGTTCGTGCAGCATGCTGGTCATGATGCGGGCGCCGGTGGCTCCGACCGGATGGCCGAGGGAGATGCCCGAGCCGTTTACGTTGAGCCGTGCCGGGTCGTCCCAGTCCCAGCCCTTGAGGACCGCGAGCACCTGCGTGGCGAACGCCTCGTTGAGCTCGACCAGGTCCAGGTCATCGAAGCCGAGCCCCGTCCTCTTGAAGAGTTTCGCGACCGCGGGGACCGGCCCGATGCCCATTGTGGCCGGGTGGCAGCCGGCCGCTGCCCAGCCGGTGAGGGCGGCCATCGGGGCCAGGCCGAGCGCTTCGGCCGTGTCCTCGGAGACCACCAGGCAGGCGGCTGCCGCGTCGTTCTGCTGGCTGGCGTTGCCCGCCGTCACGGTGCCGTCGGCCATCAGCGGACGGAGCTTCTTCAGGGTGTCCGCGGTCGTGTCCGGGCGCACGCCCTCGTCCCGGGCCACGGTCACCGGGTCGCCCTTGCGGCGGCGTACGGTCACGGGCGCGATCTCCTCGTCGAAGACCCCCGCTTCCCAGGCCGCGGCGGCGCGCTGCTGGCTGCGGGCGGCGTAGGCGTCGGCGTCCTCGCGGGTGATGGCGTACTCGCGGCCCAGGTTGTCCGCCGTCTCGATCATTCCCGAGATGACCCCGAACCGCTCCTCGGGCTGGGAGCGGAGACGGCCCCGGTCAAGCCGGTCGTGCAGCATGAGCCCGCCGGACTTGCGGCCCCACCGGGCGTCCTGCGTGTAGAGCTCGATGTTGCTCATGGACTCGACGCCGCCGGCGATGACGATGTCGGCCGCGCCGGTCTGCACCTCCATGGCCGCGGTGATGACCGCCTGCAGGCCGCCGCCGCACCGGCGGTCCAGTTGCATGCCCGGCACCTCCAGGGGCAGCCCGGCGTTCAGGGCCGCCCACCGGCCGATGCACGGTGCCTCGGAGTTGGCGTAGGACTGGGCGAGCACGACGTCGTCGACGCGGGCCGGGTCGACGCCGGACCGGGCCACCGTCTCGCGGATGACGAGGGTGGCCAGTTCCTCGGCCTGGACGTCGCGCAGCGCCCCGCCGAAGGCGCCGACGGCGGTGCGGACGGGACTGACGATCACGGCACGCTTCACGGGCGCGGCTCCTTCGGCAGGCCGAGGACGTTCTCGGCGATGGTGTTGCGCTGGATCTCGGCGGTGCCGGTCCCGATGGTGGCGGCGCGGCTGCTCAGGTAGTTGCGGACCCACCGGCCGCGCTGCACCGCGCCGGGGTCCTTGCCGGTCAGCAGCGCGTCGGGGCCGAGCAGTTCCATCGCGAGTTCGTACAGCCGCTGCTCCAGCAGCGCCTGGTACAGGCGGGAGGTGGAGGAGGCGGCGCCCGGCGTGCCGGTGCGCCGGATGTCGTCGATGGTGCGCTGCGCGGACAGCGTCATGATGCGGACGCCGATCTCCAGCTGGGCGACCCGGTCGCGGGCGGTCTCGTCGCGGAACGCGCCCCGCTCCTTCAGCACCGCGACGAGTTCGTCGAAGACGCGGCGGAACAGCATGGCCTGGCTCAGCGCCCGTGCGGCGCGCTCATGGCCCAGGCTCGCCCGCGCGACTCGCCAGCCGCCGTTCTCCTCGCCGACCCGGTTGGCCACCGGAACCCGGACGTCGTCGAAGAACACCTCGCAGAAGTGCTCCCCGCCGGCCATGTCGCGGATGGTCCTGACCGTGATGCCCGGACTGGCCAGGTCGACCAGAAGGTAGGTGATCCCGCGCGAGCGGGACTCCCGGGTGCCGGTCCGGACCAGGAGAATCATCATGTCGGCGATGTCGGCGCCGCTGCTCCACGTCTTCTGCCCGCTGACCACGTACTCGCCGCCGTCGCGCCGGGCCGAGGTCCGCAGGGACGGCAGGTCCGAGCCCGCCTCCGGTTCGGAGAATCCCTGCGCCCAGATCTCGTCGCCGCGCAGCATCGGCCGCAGGTAGCGCTCGCGCTGTTCCGGTGTGCCGTAGGTGATGATCGTCGGCCCGGCGATGCCCGGTCCGTTGCCCGGATGCCGGGGCACCCGGGCCCGGGCGATCGCGTCGTAGTACGCGATCTGGCGCTCCAGATCCAGGTCCATGCCGCCGTAGGCGCCGGGCCAGCTCGGCCCGGCAAAGCCGTGATCGTAGAGGGTGGCGCTCCACTGGCGCTGCCAGTCGGCGATCTCTTTCCTGGTGGCGCTCTTCGGAGGCCGGCCCGGGTGATGGCTGGCCAGGAAGACCGACAATTCGCGGCGGAATTCTTCCGGTGTCGTCGGTGCGGCCGCGGTCTCGGCGGTCATCGTCGGGTTCCTCTCTGTCGTCGCATCTGTCGTCGCGTCTCAAATGCCCATCGAGTCGGCCAGCGCGCGCCGGTGCGCCCGCGGCGTCCCGAACAGCAACTGATCGGCGCGGGCCCGCCGCAGGTGCAGGTGTACGTCGTGCTCCCAGGTGAAGCCGATCGCCCCGTGGAGCTGGACGGCCTCCTGGGCGGCGTGGACGTACGCGTCGCCGCACCATGACTGGGCGGCGGCCGCGGCGGCGACGACTCCCGGGCGTCCCGGGAGCCCGTTCGCGGCACGGTCGCGGGCTTCATAGGCGACCGAGCGCGCCGCCTCGAGTTCTACGAGCAGGTCGGCGCACCGGTGCTTGATGGCCTGGAAGCTGCCGATTGGCCGCCCGAACTGGGCCCGGCTGCTGAGGTAAGCGACGGTGGTCTCCAGGCAGCTGGCCATGCCGCCGGCCTGCTCGCAGGCCAGCGCGGCGGAGATCCGGCTGGCCAGGCCGGCCAGCCCCGGCCAGTCGGCCGGGCCCCGCCCGAGGAGCACGGCTTCGGCCTCGTCGAAGTCCGCGGAGTACAGCGGCCGGGTGAGGTCGAGGGCCTCGTGGCGGCGGAGGACGACCCGCGGGCTGGCGGGATCGACGGCGAACAGCCCCCAGCCGTCCTCCAGGCCCGCGACGGCCAGGAGCAGCCCGGCCGCCCCGGCGTCGAGCACGTGGCCTGCTGTGCCGGCCAGGCGGTGGCCGTGATCGGTCGCGGACGCGTTGATCGCCGTGCGGTCGGGGAAGGGCCACGAGGTGAACCCGCCGAGCGCCACCGTCGCGATCGCGCCGCCGTCGGCGAGCCCGGGAAGATATTGTGCCTTCGCCGCGTCGTCGGCGCAGCACACAAGCGCGGACGTCGCGAGTACGGCCGAGGACAGGAACGGGACCGGGGCGAGGCTCCGGCCCAGCTCCTCGGCGACGATGCCGAGCTCGGCTACGGAGTAGCCTGCCCCGCCGTACTCCTGCGGGATGCCGATCGCCGTGAGCCCCATCGTCGTGGCGAGGGTGTCCCAGGCCGCCTGGTCGTAGGCGGCCTCGCCCTCGACCACCCGGCGGACCGCGTCCGCCAGCGGGCGGCTCGCGGCGAAGTCGCGGACCGACCGGCGCAGATCGTCTCGCTCGGTGGCGGACACATCCATGGAGCCACTCCTTTCAATTTAATCAGATAACTGTTTATACTAAATCATCTCATGAAGGGGAAGCATCCCCGCCCACCGACAGACGGGACTCAGTGTGGACACGACGGACCAGGGCGAGTTCGGCAAGCTCACAGACGAGGCGTTCGAGCGGTCACGGCGGCGGCTCGGCATTCCTCAGCGGAACCTGCGCTCTACGCACAACCACGAGGTCACCAAGGACGGCATCCGGCACTTCGCCTACTCCTACGGCGACGACAACCCGCTGTACTGCGATCCCGAGTACGCCAAGAACACCCGGTGGGGCACGCTGCTGGCGCCGCCCGCGTTCATGTACACGGTCGGCGAGGACGCCGCGCCCAAGCCCGACCCGGAGACGAAGGCGCTGCTGAAGGGCGACCCGTTCGCGGGACTCGGCTCCTACCAGGCCGTGATGGAGTTCGAGTGGTTCGGCCCGCTCATGGTCGGGGACACCGCCTGGCAGCTGCAGGCCCAGGTCGGCGTGCAGGACAAGCCGAGCCGCTTCGGCGGGCGCACCGCGCACGTCACCCGGGACTTCCTGTACGCGAACGGGAACGGCGAGATCCACGCGATCCGCCGCGGCACCTGGATCAACGCCGAGCGGACCAAGACCAAGGAGAACTCCAAGAAGGCCGCGCCGCGCCTGCCCGAGCCCTACACCCCCGAGCAACTCGCCGGGATCGACGCCGCCTACGAGGCCGAGACGCGCCGCGGCGCCGAGATCCGGTATTGGGAGGACACGGAGATCGGCGACGAGATCCAGCCCCGGGTGAAGGGCCCGCTCACCACCACCGACGTCATCGTCTGGCACATCGGCTGGGGCATGCAGCTGACCCCGCCCGGCGCGTTCAAGATCTCCTACAACGTCCGCAAGAAGATCCCCGGTCTCTACCCGCCGAACAAGCTCAACATCCCCGACACCGTCCAGCGGCTGCACTGGGAGCCGGAGCGCGCCCGGGAACTCGGCCTGGCCACTTCCTACGACTACGGGGCGATGCGCGAGACCTGGCTGACCCACGCGGTCACCGACTGGATGGGCGACGACGCCTGGCTGTACAAGCTGCGCTGCGAGCACCGGAAGTTCAACTACATCGGCGACACGACCTGGATCACCGGCAAGGTCACGGCCAAGCACGTCACCGACGGACACGCGATGGCCGACCTGGAGCTCCAGTGCGCCAACCAGGTCGGCGAGGTGACGACCCCCGCCACCGCCACCGTCATCCTGCCCAGCCGCGAGTACGGAGAGGTCCGCCTCCCCGACCCGCCCGCCGAGACCCTCGAAGGCGTCGTCCAGTCCGAACTGCGCCGCTTCAGCATCGAGGAGACCTCGTGACGAAGGGGTCAGCCGGACCTGACCTGGGCGCGCTGTTCGCCCCGCGTAGCATCGCGGTAATCGGGGCGAGCACCCGGGCTTCGGCGCCGCCGACCCGGCTTATCAGGACCCTGCGGGCGACCGGGTACGAGGGCCGGATCTTCCCGGTCAATGCGAAGCACGACACCGTCGAGGGCCTGCGAAGCTACGCCCAGGTCGCGGATCTTCCAATGGTCCCCGACCTGGCCGTCATCGGCGTCGGCGCGGCCCGGGTCGCGGACGCCCTCGGCGACTGCGCCCGGGCCGGGATACGCCACGTGATGATCATCAGCGCCGGGTTCGGGGAACTGGGCGAGGAAGGCAGGCGGCTGGAGGAGCGCGTCGCCGGGATCGCGGCCGACTCCGACATTACCCTCCTCGGCCCCAACACCATGGGCTTCGCAAACGTGAGCGACGGAGCCTGTGTCACGTTCTCCTCCGCGTTCGGCGCCCGCCAGGCTGCCGGACCGGTCGCGGTGGCGAGCCAGAGCGGCGGGGTCGCCGGGGTGATCTCCGAGCTCCTTGACCGAGACCGCGTCGGGAAGAGCCTGCTCGTGGCGGTGGGTAACGAGACCGGACTGGATCTCGCCGACATCGTCCGGTACGCGGCGGCCCGGGAGGACACGGCCGCGGTGTGCGTGTACGCCGAGAACCTGCAGCGGGGCGAGCGGCTCCTGGACGCGGTCGAGACGGTCACCGCGAGCGGCACCGGTGTCATCGTGATCGCCGCGGGCCTGTCCTCCGCCGGCGCGAAGGCCGCGGGCTCGCATACCGGGGCGCTCGCGCAGAAGCCGTTCATCGTCCGGCAGTTGCTGGCCCGGGCCGGTGCCCTGCTCGCCGACAGCCCGCAGCAGGCGGCGAGCCTGGCCGCGGCCATCGCGCTGGACCGGCGCGCATGGCCTCGGCTGCCGCGGCCCGCCCGGGCGGCGGTCATCGCCACCTCAGGTGGCTACGGCGTGCTCGGGGCGGACGCGGCCGACCGGCAGGGAGTGGAACTCCCGCCGTTCGCCGACAAGACCCTCGGCCGGCTGGCCGGGCTGCTGCCGTCCTACATGCGTCCCGGGAACCCAGTCGACCTCCCGCCCGAAGTCATCACCGACACGATACTGATGAAGGAGATCGCGCAGGTGGTGGCCGAGGACGAGAACACCGACGCGGTCGCGGTCGTCGGCGCGATGAGGTCCGGGGCCGCGGGCGTTCCCACGGCGACGGCTCTCGCGTCCGGGCTCGGCGCCTTGGGCCGCCCGGCCATTGCGGCCTGGTCCGGGCTGAGCCCGGACGTGCGCGACGCGTTCGCCGCGGCGGGCATGGCCTGCGCGGAGAGCGCGGACGATGTCTTCCGGGTGGTCGCGCACCGGATCGCGGGCCCGGGCGGTCCCCGCCCGGCGGCACCGGACACGGCCGTCGCGTCAGGGGACTCCCCGGCCGCGGCCGGCCTGGTCACGGAGATCGAGCTCAAACGCGAGCTCGCCAGCAGGGGAATCACGGTGCCCGCGGGCCGGGTCCTGACCTCCGCCAAAGACATCGGCGACGCCGCCCGCGCGCTTGGGTTCCCGCTCGTCGCCAAGGGCGTCACCGGCCAGATCGCGCACAAGGCGGCTGCCGGCCTGGTGGTGCTGCGGATCGAGTCCGAAGAGGACCTGGCCGTCGCCTATCAGGCGCTGTCCGGACGCCTGGAGCGGACCGGAGCCGCCGACGGCGTGGTCCTGGCCGAGCGGATGGTGCGGCCCGGCCCGGAGATCTTCGTCGGCCTGAGCCGGCGGTCCGCTTTCGGGGACCTGCTCATGCTCGGCGCGGGTGGCGGTGATGTCGAAGCCGGGGACGAGCACGCGCTCCAGGTCGCCAGGACGGGCCAGCTCCGGACCGACGAGAGGAGAGACGCGTTCACCCGGGCCGCGCTGCGGTCCCTGCCCGCGGGCGAGGACCTCACGGCCGCCCGTCTGAGTGCCCTCGTCGATGCGCTGCTGCGACTGTGGGAGGAACGGAAGGATCTGCTCCAGCTGGAACTGAACCCGGTGATCTGGTCCTCCGGCTCGCTGACCGTCGTGGACGCCCTCGCGGTGGAAGGCTACGCATGCTGACCTACGTCTTCATGGGACTGGCGTTCGGCGCCATCTACGCCCTGGCAGCGGCCGGGCTGGTAGTGACCTACCAGTCGGCAGGCATCCTGAACTTCGCCTTCGGCTCCATGGCCTACTTTGTCGCGATGTTCTTCTACTGGGAGAACCAGACCCAGGGCTGGAACCTGGCGCTGTCGGCGGTACTCGCGCTCGCCGTGGTCGCGCCCCTGCTGGGAATCCTGCTCTACCTGCTGGTCTTCCGGTTCCTGCGGGCCCGGCCGACGCTGGTGAAGGTGATCGCCAGCGTCGGCGTCTCCGTCGCGCTGCCCGCCGTCGCCCTCATGCTGTTCGGCAACCCCACGATCAGCCAGGCACCGGGACTGGCCCCGGCCCCGGTCGCGCACTGGAACGTCCTCGGCGGGACGCTCACGCTGGACCAGGTCATCACCTACGCCTTCCTGATCGTCGTCGTCGGGGGCGGTACCGCCGTGATGCGCTTCACCGACGTAGGCCTCAAGATCCGGGCCCTGGTGAACAGCGAGGCGCTCACGTCCCTCTCCGGCGTCAATCCCGGCCGGCTGTCGCTCGGCGTCTGGGCCGTCAGCGGCCTGCTCGCCGGGGCGGCCGGGGTCATGGCCGGGCCGACCACCGGCGTCTCGGTCAGCGCCATGCTGATGTTGATGGCCAGCGCGTTCGCGGCCGTGGTCGCCGCGCGGCTGAGCAACCTCGCCGGGGCGGTCGCCGTGGCACTGCTGATGGGCGTCGTGAGCGACGCCATCCAGTACTGGCTGCCGGCGAACTCCCTGGCCACCGCCGACATCGTGCAGTGCGTCCCGATCGCGGTGATGCTTGTCTTCCTCCTGTACTACCTGATTCGCGGCGGGCCGCTGGGACAGGAATCCCGGCAGGGAGGCGCGCTCGACGCGGCGATCCGCGCGGACAGCGGCGGGGGAACCAGGGCTGGCTTCCCGGACGCCGTCGGCCGTCTCGCCCGGTGGTACGCCCCGGAGCGGATCGTCAGCGTCCTTCCCTTGCTGTTCCTGCTGTGCCTGCCCGAGCTCTTCTCGGGGTGGTGGCTGGGACTCGTGGCCCGGGGCGTCGCCCTCGCCGTGATCTTCCTGTCGTTCAGCCTGGTTACCGGGGACGGCGGCATGATCTGGCTCTGCCAGATCACGTTCGCCGCCGGCGGCGGGCTGATCGCCGCCGAACTGTCCTTCAACCAGGGAATGAATCCCCTCGCGGCCGCCGTCATCGGCGGGGCCGTGATGATCCCGGCCGGAGTGCTCATCGGCGCGCTGACCATCCGGCTGGGCGATCTCTACGTCGCGCTGGTCACCCTGACCTTCGGGCTGCTCGTGGACCAGGTCATCTTCACCCAGCAGCAGTTCCACCCGGGCATGGGCGGCGTGGCCATGAACCGTCCCGTGTTCGCGGCCACGGACCAGGACTTCGCCAACTTCGCCCTGGTCGTGTTCCTGATCGTCGGGCTGTTCGTGGTCAACCTGCGCCGGTCGTCCTCCGGCCTCGCGGTCGCGGCGGTCCGCTGGAGCGAGCCGGCCGCGCGGACGCTCGGCCTGAACATCGTCCGGCTCAAGCTCGTCCTGGCCGGCATCGCGGCCTTCGTCGCGGGCCTCGGCGGAGCGATGCTGTCGATGTACGACCTGGGCAACGACCCTGTCACCTACGCCACCTTCAACGGCGTGATCTGGCTCGCGGTTCTGGTGACGAACGGCCTCCGGTCCCTCACCGCCGCCCTGCTCGCCGGGGTGCTGTTCATGGTGCTGCCCGCCGTCTTCTCGACCTACACGACGGGGCAGGCCTGGCTGCAGGTGCCCTCGGTCCTGTTCGGCCTCGGAGCCCTCGGCCTGGCCGTTAACCCCGGCGGCGTCGTCTCCATGCAGGCCCGGCTTCTACGGGACCTCATCTTCGGCAGGCGCCTCAAGACGGGAGCAGGACAGTGAACGACCCTCAGAACGCGGCCCCGCCGGTCCTGGAGGCCCGCGGGATCACCGTGAGATTCGGCGGCCTCAAGGCCCTGGACGGAGTCGACCTGCGGGTACCGCCCGGCTCGGTCACCGGCCTGATCGGTCCGAACGGCGCGGGCAAGAGCACCCTGTTCAACGTGCTGTCCGGGCTGCGGCGGCCGGACGCGGGCACCGTCCTCATCGACGGGACGGACGTCACCCGGGCCAGCCCGCAGCGTCGTGCGGCCCGGGGTATGGCCCGGACCTTCCAGCAGCCGGAACTCTTCCAGGGGCTGACCGTCCGCGACCACGTGACCCTGGCCTACCGCGTGGCCCGCACCCCGAAGCGGATCTGGACCGACATGGTCACCGCCGGAGGACTGCGCCGGGCGCCCGCCGCCGAGACTGAGCGCGTGGACGAGATCATCGGCGGACTGAACCTGACGGAGATCCAGCACCAGGCCGTTCTCGGCCTGCCGCTCGGTCAGGCGCGCCTGGTGGAGATCGCGCGCTCGTTCGCCCGGGAGCCGCGGGTCCTGCTCCTGGACGAGGCGTCCTCCGGGCTCGACGCGGCGGAGACCAGGCAGATCGCCACGGTGCTGCGGCGCATGGTGGCCCGCCGGGGCGTCTCGCTGGTCATGGTCGAGCACGACGTGGAGTTCGTCTTCGGCCTGGCCGACTCCGTGTACGTGCTGGACTTCGGCACGCTCATCGCCCAGGGAGCCCCGGACCAGGTGCGGGATGACCCGCGGGTGCGCGCCGCCTACCTCGGGCAGGGCAGTAGTTCCGCTCCCGGCACCGCCGGCGGCCCCGCGAACGAACAGGTGACATCGTGACAGATCACGAGCCGCTGCTGCGGCTGACGGACATAGGGGTGCGGTACGGCAGTGCGCTCGCCCTGTCGAATCTGTCGCTGTCGGCCGGGTACGGCAGCGTCCTGGCCGTGCTCGGCGCCAACGGGGCGGGCAAGAGCACCATCGCCCGCGCGGCGAGCGGTCTCGTCCCCGTCCGATCGGGATCCGTCGTCTTCGACGGAGAGGACGTGACAGGGAAACGGCCGGAGCGGATCCGGCGGGCCGGCCTGGTATACCTGCCCGAGGGACGCGGCGTCTTCACCGGCCTCACCG
>WRBL01000093.1 GCA_009784565.1 Streptosporangiales bacterium
CGTGACAAGCACCTCGGAACTCGCACCAGAAGGCCGGCGGATGCTCCGTCTCGAGGCGCGCAACAGCGCGACCCCGATCGAACGGAAACCTCCGTGGATCAAGACCCGGGTCCGGACCGGCCCGGCTTACACGGAGCTACAGGGCCTCGTGAAATCCGAAGGCCTGCACACCGTCTGCCAGGAAGCCGGCTGCCCGAACATCTTCGAGTGCTGGGAAGACCGCGAGGCCACCTTCCTGATCGGCGGCGACCAGTGCACCCGGCGCTGCGACTTCTGCCAGATCGACACCGGCAAGCCCCAGCCGCTGGACCGCGACGAGCCCCGCCGGGTCGCCGAGTCGGTGACCAAGATGGGGCTGAAGTACGCGACCGTCACCGGTGTCGCCCGGGACGACCAGCCCGACGGCGCGTCGTGGCTGTACGCGCAGACCGCGCGGGAGATCCACGCCGCCGTGCCCGGCTGCGGGGTCGAGCTGCTGGTCCCGGACTTCAACGCCCAGCGCGAGGCGCTGGAGGAAGTCTTCAGCGCCCAGCCCGAAGTCTTCGCGCACAACATCGAGACCGTGCCGCGGGTGTTCCGCCGGATCCGCCCCGGGTTCCGCTACGAGCGGTCCCTGGACGTGATCAAGATCGCGCACGAGGCGGGCCTGGTCACGAAGTCGAACCTGATCCTCGGACTGGGCGAGACCCGCGACGAGATCGCGCCGGCCATGGCCGACCTGCGCGAGGCCGGGTGCGACCTGCTGACCATCACGCAGTACCTGCGGCCGTCGGTGCGCCATCATCCCGTGGAGCGCTGGGTCAAGCCCGAAGAGTTCGTCGAACTGCGCGACGAGGCCGAGGCCATGGGCTTCGCGGGCGTCATGTCCGGCCCCCTGGTGCGCTCCTCTTACCGGGCCGGCCGTCTCTACCGTCAGGCGATCGAGCAGCGCGCGGCCAAGTAGCAGTCAGTCCTATCCGTTCGGGCTAATAGTCTTGTCATTAGTAACGAGCGGCACCAATGGAAGGGCTGAGCCGGTGGTTGATAGAAACAGCGCTGCGGATCTGCAGAACGCGGGGCGGCTGAAGCAGATGCGGATGGTCGCGGGGCTGATCCACCGGCAGAACCCGAAGGCGATGCCGACCGTGATCGGCGCCGGGCTCGCCATCCTGGTCATCCTCGTGGCGATCGGCGTGATCACCGGCGAGTGGTACCTGATCCCGTTCGGCGTGCTGCTGGGCGCGATGGCCAGCGCGATCCTGTTCGGGCGCTACGCGCAGGCCGCGCAGTACTCGGCGATCGAGGGGCAGACCGGCGCGGGCGCGGCGATCCTGCAGTCGATGCGCGGCAACTGGACGGTCACGCCGGCGGTCGCCGCCAACCGGAACATGGACGTGGTCCACCGGGCCGTCGGCAAGCCCGGCGTCGTCCTGGTCGGCGAGGGCGCGCCGTCCCGGCTGGGCGGCCTGATCGCGAACGAGAAGAAGAAGACGTCCCGGGTCGCCCACGACGTGCCGATCTTCGAGTTCCAGGTCGGCAGCGAAGAGGGCCAGGTCCCGGTCAGGAAGCTGCAGAACAAGATCATGAAGCTGCCGCGCAACCTGAGCAACGCCGCGATCGACGACCTCAACTTCCGGCTCAAGGCGCTGCAGCCGACGATGCAGATGCCCAAGGGCCCGATGCCCAAGGGTGCCCGGCAGCCCAAGATGCCGCGCCCCAAGACGCGCTAGAGGCGGACGACCACCGTGTCGGCCGCCCGGTCGTGGAGGCCGCGCAGGTCCCGGTCCGACAGCCACGGCGGCACGACACAGAACAGCAGGACGGTGCGGAGCAGCCCCCAGCGCAGGCCGGGGCGGCTCCCGCCGGTGCGGATCACCCGGATGCCGGCCAGCCGCTTGCCGAAGCTCATGCCGATGAGCGCGGTAGGCAGCCAGAGTTCCGCGAACAGCAGCAGCAGGGCCCAGTACTGGGTGGTCAGGCCGTGCGCGCTCGGGGCGCCGAAGGCCGGGGTCCGGTTGATCGCGGACATGATGAGGTAGCACGCCAGCCAGTCGATGACGAGCGCGGCCAGCCGCCGGCCCATCGGCGCGACGGACCCGGAACCGTGTTCGGGCAGGCCAAGGCTCTGGCCGGCATAGGCAGGCGTATGATCAGCCACGGCGCTGCTGGGTTTCGCGGACACGCCACTACGGTATCCGTTTGTGAGAAGGGCCTCGCCGGAGGACGCCCGTGTAACATTCGCGAAACATTGGGGACACCGGCCTGAAATTGCCGGCGGCTAGCCTCCGAAGCAGCGAAATGCCCGAGTACTACGCAAGTTAACGCCCTGCCCAGGAGGGTTGATGTCGTTCAGCACTGCTGAAGAAGTCCTCAGCTATATCGCCGAGGAAAACGTCGAATTCGTCGACGTCCGGTTCGTGGACCTGCTGGGAACCGTGCAGCACCTCACCGTCCCGGCCGAGATGTTCGACGCCGACGTCTTCACCGACGGCAAGATGTTCGACGGCTCGTCCATTCGCGGGTTCCAGGAGATCCACGAGTCGGACATGCTGCTGCTTCCCGACCCGTCGTCGGCGGTGATCGACCCGTTCCGCAAGCGCAAGACGCTGAACCTGTCGTTCTTCGTCCACGACCCGCTGACCGGGGCGCCCTACAGCCGCGACCCGCGGAACGTGGCCCGCAAGGCGGAGGAGTACCTCAAGGGCACGGGCATCGCGGACACCGCGTTCTTCGGCCCGGAGGCGGAGTTCTACCTCTTCGACTCCGCTCGCTTCAACTCCGCGCCGAACGAGTCGTTCTACCACATCGACTCGGTTGAGGGCGCCTGGAACACCGGCCGCGAGGAAGACGGCGGCAACCTGGCCTACAAGCCGAAGTACAAGGGCGGCTACTTCCCGGTCCCGCCGAACGACCACTTCGCCGACCTCCGGTCGGAGATGGTGGCCAACCTGGCCAAGGTCGGCATCGTCACCGAGCTGCACCACCACGAGGTGGGCACCGCGGGCCAGAGCGAGATCGGCGTCAAGTTCGGCAAGCTGCTCGACGTCGCCGACGAGACGCTGCTGTTCAAGTACGTGGTCAAGTCCACGGCGCGCGAGGCCGGCAAGACCGTGACGTTCATGCCGAAGCCGGTGTTCGGCGACAACGGCAACGGCATGCACTGCCACCAGTCGCTGTGGAAGGACGGCGAGCCGCTCTTCTACGACGAGGTCGGCTACGGCGGCCTGTCGGACACCGGCCGCTGGTACGTGGGCGGCCTGCTCAAGCACGCGCCGTCGCTGCTGGCCTTCACCAACCCGACGGTGAACTCCTACCACCGCCTGGTCCCGGGCTTCGAGGCGCCGGTCAACCTGGTCTACTCGAACCGGAACCGGTCGGCCTGCTGCCGCATCCCGATCACCGGCTCGAACCCGAAGGCCAAGCGCATCGAGTTCCGCGTGCCGGACCCGTCGGCCAACCCGTACCTCGCGTTCTCCGCGATGCTGATGGCGGGCCTGGACGGCATCAAGAACAAGATCGAGCCGCCGGAGCCGGTCGACAAGGACCTGTACGAGCTCCCGCCGGACGAGGCCTCGGCCATCGCGACGGTCCCGGCCTCGCTGGAGTCCGCGCTCGACAGCCTCGAGGCCGACCACGACTACCTCACCGAGGGCGGCGTGTTCACCGAGGACCTGATCGAGACCTGGATCGACTACAAGCGGACCAACGAGATCGACGCGATCCGCCTGCGCCCGACTCCCCACGAGTTCGAGCTGTACTTCGACGTCTGACCCGGCGTCTGACCGGTGACACGCCGGCGCGGAAGCCCGTCCGGAGGCCCTCCAGCCTCGGGGCGGGCTTTCCGCGTTCTCGGGGCCCGGCGCATACTTGGCGCCGCCCGCGGTAGAGGAGCCCAGAGTGACTCAACGCCTACATCGAGCGCAAGGAGGCGGCCATGCCACGGCAGAGCCCACCCCGGCAGCGGCGCGACCCGCGCGAGCAGGACTGGGACGCGAAGGCCAATCGCCAGTACGAGGCGCAGGACGCTCTCGGCCGGTAGGCGCCCAGGGACGGTTGCTATCGTTTCCTGATGAGCGATGCTGAGGAATTGCTGCCGGAGACGCGGCGGGCGCTGCTGCACCGGGTAGCGACCGGACAGGCCGAGGGCAGAGCGCCGTCCCTGGTCGGGGCGGTCGTCCGGGACGGACGGCAGGTGTGGACCGGCTCGCGGAGCATGCTGGCCGGCCATGAGCCGGACGGGAACGTCCAGTACCGCATCGGCTCTATCACCAAGACGTTCGTGGCGGTGCTGATCCTCCGGCTGCGCGCCGAGGGACTCCTCAGCCTGGCTGACCCGGTCGGCAAGCACCTCGGCGACCAGCTCGGCGGCGCCGGGTACGCGTCGGCGACGATCGGGCAGCTGCTGTCGCACTCGGCGGGCCTGGCGTCGGAGTCCGCCGGGCCGTGGTGGGAGCGGACCCCGGGATCGGTCCGGCCGGACGTGGCGGGCATCCTGGACGCCGAGCGGGCCCTGGTCCTGCCCGCCGGCCGGGCGTTCCACTACTCCAATCCCGGATTCGCCCTGCTCGGCGCGGTCGTGGAGCGGCTGCGCGGCTGCCCGTGGGACGAGGCGGCCCGCCGCGAGATCACCGGGCCGCTGGGGATGACGCGGACCACGCTGCGGGCCGAGGCACCGCACGCGGGAGGGTTCGCCGTCCACCCGTGGGCCGACGTCATGCAGCCCGAGCCCGCCGAGCACACCGGCCACATGGCCCCGGCCGGGGACCTGTGGTCCACCGCCGACGACCTGTGCCGGTTCGCCGCGTTCCTGGCCGACGGAGACGACCGGGTACTGCCCGCTCCGGTCCTGGAGGAGATGCGCGTGCCCGCGGCCCCGTCCCCCGTCGGCGGTGGCGGCTACGGGTTCGGCCTCCAGGTCCTGGAGGCGGGGGGACGGACCCTGGCCGGCCACGGCGGGTCGATGCCCGGGTTCCTGGCGACGGTCCTGGTCTGCCCGGACGAGGGACTGGGCGCGGTGGCCCTGTCCAACGCGACCGACGGGCCCGCGATCGGCTCGATCACGGCCGACCTGATCTCGATCGTCGCGGACCGCGAGCCGCGTTTCCCGGACCGGTGGGCGCCCCAGCCCGGCATCGGACCGGACCTGCTCGCGCTCACCGGACTGTGGTACTGGGGCCCGCGCCCGACCGCGCTGAGGGTCCTGGCCAGCGACATGCTGGAGCTGTCTCCGGTATCCGGCGCGGGCCGCGCCTCCCGGTTCCGGGCCTCCGGCCCCGGTGCGTGGACCGGCCTCGACGGGTACTACACGGGCGAGACGCTGCGCCTGGTGCCCGCCGGCGACGGCGTCGCCGAGCACCTTGACCTCGGCTCGTTCGTCTTCACCCGCCAGCCGTACGGTCCGGAGTCTCCCGCCGCGTCCGCCGGCCACCCCGACGGCTGGCAGCCCGGCCCCCGGTAGAGCGAGAAAGTCCGCGGGAGGCCGACACCTCCCGCGGACTTCCGCGGCGCGGGCCGCTCAGGCGCCGGCGAGCTCGGTGGCGAGTTCCCGCTCGTCGCTCTCGGACATCGAGGTCTTGAGGACGGTGCCTCCGAACGGCTGCATGGCCGACGCGAACTTGTCGTCGGTGATCTTCGTGGCCATGATCACCACGGCGGAGTGACCAGGCTCGATCAGGTGCGCCACGCGCTCCCGGAAGTCCTTGTCGATCCCCGACTTGTTGAATTTCCCGATCAGGGCCCCGATCGTGCCGCCGAGCAGCACCATGCCGGGGACCAGGAACAGCAGGCCGATCAGGAGGCCGAAGGTCGCGCCCGCGGCGGCGGACGGGCCGATGATCCGCTGCGGGGTGTCGACGTGGGTCTTGCCCTCGTGATCGACGTTGACGACGGCCAGACCGCGCAGGCCCACGATGAATTCGCGCTGCAGGCGCTGCACCTGCTCATACGCCTGCTGCGCGGTGTCCGGGTTCTCGTACCCGATGACGATCAGATCCGACATCTGCTTGCGCCTCCCCCTCCGTGTTTCCGAGGCTGGCCGCGGGGCTGCCGCGACCAAGATCACCTTACCTCAGGTGATCACGCAGAGTACATATCCACTTACGCAAGCAATTAAAATTTGCGCTGCAAATTACATCGCAATGGCGTTTAGGGCATTCTGAGGGATTTTGTGCGCCCACATAAATGATCACGGATAAGCCGCCGGCAATTAAAGCTGGGGAGGGCGCGTCGCCATGCGGCCCGCCCTCCCCAGCGTCCGGGTGGGCCCGCTCCGCTCACGCGACCTTCCCCTCCAGGGATTCCAGGGACAGCCCCTCCAGCCGTCCCCCTCGCCCTGGGTCGCCGGCTCGGCGGGCCCGCCAGGTCCGGGGCCATCGGGTCCGTGCCGTTCACTCCGCCTATTGCGCCTTTCCCCCCGGGGTCCGCCCGGTTCCGAATGTGCCAATTCCAGGATTGCCCGGGGCGCAGTCCGTGCAATAGTGATAAGTGGGAGCACCCAGGAATGCCTCATCTCGCGTTCCACGCCCCTACAACCCGACATACCGGAAGGTGGGCAATGCCAGGGATAGAAGGCAACACGCTCCGGGAATGGCGACGTGCCCGCGGGTGGGACGTGCCGCAGCTGGCACGGCAGCTGCGGCGCGCGGCGACGGAGCCGATCGCGGCCCACGACGGCCTGGTCCGGATGATCCGCAGCTGGGAGCGGGGCGCGCACGCCCTGTCCGAGCGCTACGAGCTGCTCTACCGGTCTCTGGGGTTCGGCGAGAACGGACGCTCCGCCGCGTCCGCCGCCGGGGGGACGGAAGCCCCCGCCTCCGACGATTGTGCGACACTGGGGACGGCGGACTCACCGGCGGCCGAAACGGACAGCGTCGAGGTCTGCTGCCGGACCCCGGACGGAAGGATCATGTTCGTGCCGCTGCGCCAGTTCACGGCCGACGCCGCCGCCGTGACCGCTGGCGTCCCGCGGCCGCGGGCGCTCCCGGCCGCCGAGGAGGCCCGGCCGGCCCAGAGGTTCCTCGCCGCCCGCCGGGCGCTGCGCGACAACGACAACCTGTTCGGCCCCCGCGACGTGATCCCGCTCGCGGTGCGCCAGCTCGCCGACATGCGCGAGGCGTCGAAGTCGCTGCGGGGCTCCGACCGCCGCGAGCTCCTGCTGCCCCAGATCCAGTTCGCCGACCTGCTCGGCTGGCTGTACCAGGACGGCTGCGCCTACGACGAGGCCGGCCGCTGGCTGGACCGGGCACTGGAGTGGGCGCACGCGCTCGGCGACGACTGCTGCGTCGCGTTCGTCCTGGCCCGCAAGAGCCAGCTGGCCTGCGACCGGGGAGACCCCGTCACCGCCATCGCCGCCGCCGGGGCGGCGATCCGGCTCAGCGACGGCCGTCATCCCCGCACCGCCGCCGCGGCCGCCACCTACGGCGCGCACGGCCACGCGCTCGCCGGGGACGCGGGGTCCGCGCGGCGGCTGTACGGCCGGGCCCGTTCCGCTCTCGGCGGGGACGGCGCCCCGCCCGCGGAGTGGGCGACCTTCGTCGACTCGGCCTACATCGACGTCTACGAGGCCTGCAGCCTGGCCGCGCTGGGCGATCACGCCGCCGCGGCCAGCGGGTTCAGCGGCGCGATCCGCGGCCTGCGTCCGGGCTACCACCGCGACCGCGGGGTCTACCTGGCCCGCGAGGCCCGGGCCCGCGCCGCCAGCGGCGATCACGGCCGCGCCGCGAACGTGGCCGCCCAGGCCCTGTCGATCGGCACCGAGACCGGGTCCTCGCGGATCTTCTGCGAGCTCGCCGCCGTGCGCGGCATCAGCCGGGCCGGCGCCGAACCCGACGACCTGGCCCGGTTCCGCGCCGCGCTCGCCGCGGTCCAGAGATAGGCCAGCCAAGGAGGACGCATGCCAGAGCCGGACGACGAACGCTGGATGGACGCCGCCGTCGAGCTGGCCTGGCGGTGTCCTCCTTCCGACAGCGCCTACTCGGTCGGCGCGGTCATCGTCACGGCGGACGGGAGCCGGCTGGCCGACGGGTACTCCCGGGAGGACGACGACGACCGCGTCCACGCGGAGGAGTCCGCGCTGTCCAAGCTGGGCCCCGATGATTCCCGGCTTCGGGGGGCGACGATCTACAGCACCCTGGAGCCCTGCTCGGTCCGCAAGTCCCGTCCCCGGAGCTGCACCCAGCTGATCCTGGCCTCCGGCATCAGCCGGGTGGTGCTCGCCTGGCGCGAGCCGAGCCTGTTCGTCGCGGACTGCCAGGGATACGAGCTGCTCGCGCAGGCCGGGCTCGCGGTCAGCGAGCTGCCCGGGTTCGCCGGCCGGGCCCAGGCACCCAACCGGCACCTGGCATTTTTATTCCAGAGCGGGACAGCGCGGGCACAGAGTGCGACAATTGTCACTAACTCCGGATTGCGTGGCCGATCTTCCTACTGATGAGTACATTTACCTGGTAGAGATCGCGCGCTTGCGGGGAAATGTGCGCACCCAGGACAACTTAGCCAGGTGAGGTAAGGCTCCATGGAGACGACGACCTACACCGCCGTGTGCGAGCGGGCAGGGCGCTGGTGGACGATCCGGGTACCGCAGGTCGACGGGCTGACCGCCCAGGTCAGGAGCCTTGACCAGGCCGAGATGATGGCCCGGCAGTCGATCGCCCGGGCGCTCAGCGTCCCGCCGGAACTGATCGCGGTGGAAATCCTTCCCGAGGCCCCCGCCCCGGTCACGCAGGCACTGCAGGCCCGGCACGCCGCCCGGCAGGCCCTCGAGGCGGCCGTTCAGGCGACCCTCGCCGCGCTCGACGCGCTCGCCAAGGAGGGCTACCGGTTCCATGACGCCGCGGCCATGCTCGGCCTGTCCCCGGCGGAGATCGCCCAGTACGCGCCGGAAGCCAGCGGCGGCTTCGGTTCCTCCCCCGTCTCCGGCTCCATGCAGATGGCCGGCCGGTAGCCGGTCGTTATTCGCTTTCCGGCGGGCGCTCGCGCACGTAAAGTTGACAGTGCTGTGAGCGATATCGGGATCATTGACCGCATAGACGCGTTCTGCGACGACATACCCCGCCAGCGGGCCCGGGCCGAGCAGTTCGGGCCGCTCGTCCTGTTCGTGCCCGTGGGACCCGGGTGGCCGTATTACGCCCGGCCGCGGGCGGACCGGCGGCTGCCCGTGACCATCCCCGACATCCGGTCGGTGCGGGCGAGACAGCGGGAACTGGTGATACCCGAGTCGTTCGAGTGGCTGGAGCAGGCCACGCCGACGATGGCGGCCGCCGCCGCGGGAGCCGGACTCGATGTCCAGCGCCATCCCCTGCTGTCGCTCGGCCGCCTGGCCCCGGCCCCGCCCGTGCCGCCGCAGGTCGGCGTCCGGCTGGTCTCCCCCGATGATCCCGAGCTGATCCTGGCCTGGGCGGCGCCCGGCGTGGCGTTCGCCCACCCCGGCACGCGCGTCGGCCTGGCCGGCGTCACCGACCGCGACAAGCTCGCCGCCAACCACGACGGCGGCACGATCGAGCTGCTGCGCGAGCGCCTCGGCTCCGGACGCTCCGTGCTCGCCACCGCCTCCGGCCCCAGCGGCCCGCTGGCCTCGGGCAGCTACCAGCTGGCCGGCGGCGTCGCCGAGATCACCGGCGTCGGCGTCCTGCCCGCCAGCCGGCGCCAGGGCATCGGCGCCGCGGTCACCCACGCGCTCGCCGCGGACGCCGTCCGCCGCGGCGCCCAGATCGTCTTCCTGTCTGCGACCGACGCCACCGTGGCCCGGGTATACGAGCGCCTCGGCTTCCGCTCCATCGGCAGCGCCATGATCGCCGAGCCCGCCTGACGGCCGAGCTTAGGTTCGCGATTCCTGCTGTCCTGGCAACAGAAACCGCGAACATAAGCCTCCGGGGTGGGGCCTAGCCGTAGAAGAGGCGTTCCATGACCGACCGCGCGTGCCGGGCGGTGCGGCGGTAGTCCTCTTCCAGCGCCTGGGACGGGGACACCTCCTGGGGAATGACCCCGTCGGGCAGGTCGCTGTCCTCCGCGGTGCCGACGGTGCTGTAGCCCAGGAGACGGGCGACGGCGGTGAGCTCGGCCCGCCGGGACGGCAGGGAGTCGCCGCTGCGGCCGGACACCAGCATCACGGCGTTGCGGATGCGGCCGGCCAGGTCCCAGGAGGCGCGCAGCTGCGCCGCGTCGGTCTCCGACATCAGGCCTCCGTCGACGGCCCCGTCGAGGGCCTCGAGGGTCTCGGTGGTGCGCAGGCCCTCGATCGCGCGGCCGTGCCTCAGCTGCAGCAGCTGCACCGTCCACTCCACGTCCGACAGCCCGCCCGGGCCCAGCTTGACGTGGAGCGCCCGGTCGGCACCGCGCGGAATCCGCTCGGCCTCCATCCGGGCCTTGATCCGGCGGATTTCCCGCACCCCGTCGTCCGGCAGGCCGCCCTCGGGATACCGGTAGGGATCCACCATGTGGAGGAATTCCTCGCCCAGGGCGACGTCCCCGGCGGCGACCCGGGCCCGCAGCAGGGCCTGGTACTCCCACGGCGCCGCACGGCGCGCGTAGTAGGCGCGGCAGGCCGCCAGGCTGCGGACCAGGGGGCCGGCCCGGCCCTCCGGGCGCAGGTCCGCGTCCACGACCAGCGCCGGATCCGGGGCCGGCAGTTCCAGGAGCCGGCGCAGTTCCGACCCCACGGCCTGGGCCGCGTCGGAGGCCGCCCGGTCCCCGGACCCCGTGTCTCCGGCGGACGCAGTCAGCCCGGGCAGCGGGTCATGAACGAAGATCACGTCGGCGTCGCTGCCGTAGCCGCACTCATGGCCGCCGAAACGGCCCATCGCGATGACCGCGAACCGGGTCGGCAGCACCCGCCCGGTTCCCCGCTCCACCTTGGCGATCGCCGCGGCCAGCACCGCGTCCAGGGACGCCTCGGTGATCGCGGTCAGCGCGTCGCCCGTCTCGTACCGCGACACCGCCCCCAGCACGTCGGCCGCGGCGACCCGCAGCAGCTCCCGGCGGCGCAGCGACCGGACGGTGACCGCGGCGGCGTCGGCGTCGGCCTGGTGCCGCGTGGCCGCCGCCGTCATCTCCATCCGCAGGGCGGAAGCCGTCTTCGGCACCAGCTGGCGGTCATCGCCCAGGATCGCCACCGCCTCCGGGGCTCGCAGCAGCAGTCCGGTGGCATAGCGGCTGGACGCCAGCACGGTCGCCATCCGGTGCGCGGCCTGGGTCTCGTCCCGCAGCAGGCTCAGGTACCAGGGCGTGTCCCCGAGCTCCTCGCTCACCTGGCGGAACGCCAGCAGGCCGGCGTCGGGCTCGGCGGCGTCGGCGAACCAGCCGAGCAGCACCGGCAGCAGCGTCCGCTGGATCGACGCACGGCGCTTGAGCCCGGACGTGAGCGCCTCGATATGCCGCAGCGCGCCCGCCGGGTCGGTGTAGCCGAGTGCTTCCAGCCGGGCCCGCGCCGCCTCGGGGGTCAGCCGGGCCGCGTCCGCCGGCAGCCGGGCCACCGCGTCCAGCAGCGGCCGGTAGAACAGCTTCTCGTGCAGCCGGCGCACCCGCAGCGCGTGGCGGCGCCACGTGTCGGTGAACGCGTCCTGGGGTGAAGCCGGGGACCCGTTCGGGATGATCATGGCTTTCATGGCCCGCCCGAGACGGCGACGGACCTGGTCGTCCTCGGGAAGCTCATGGGTCCGCCGCAGGTGGTAAAGCTGCAGCAGGTGCTCGGTCTGGCGGAGGAACCGGTAGGACTCGTCCAGTTCCTTCGCGTCCCCGCGGCCGACGTAGCCGCCGGCGGACAGGGCGGCGAGGGCGCCGAGCGTGTCGGGGACGCGGAGCGTCTCGTCGGTGCGGCCGTGGACGAGCTGCAGCATCTGGACGGCGAACTCGATGTCGCGCAGCCCTCCCGGCCCCAGCTTCAGCTCGCGGGCGGCCCGGCTGGCCGGGATGTTGTCCTCGACCCGGACCCGCATCGCCTGCACGTCGGTGACGAAGTTCTCCCGCCGCGACGCCTCCCAGACCAGCGGGGCGACGGCGGCGCAGTACTGCTCGCCCAGCGACGCGTCCCCGGCGACGGGGCGGGCCTTCAGCAGGGCCTGGAACTCCCACGTCTTGGCCCAGCGGTCGTAGTAGGCCAGGTGGCTGGCCAGGGTCCGCACCAGGGGCCCGTTGCGGCCCTCGGGCCGCAGGTTCGGGTCGACGGGGAAGATGCTGCCCTCGGGGGTGACCCGCTCGCAGACCTGGATCAGGCCGGCCGCCAGGCGGGTGGCCGCCCGCATGTCCGGCTCCTCCGCCGCCACGAAGATCACGTCGACGTCGCTGGAGTAGTTGAGCTCGCGGGCGCCGCACTTGCCCATCGCGATCACGGCGAAGCGGCAGCTTCTCGCGCTCTCGTCCAGGTCCGCGCGGGCGACCGCCAGGGCCCCCTCCAGCACGCCGCCCGCGATGTCGGCCAGCTCCGCGGCCACCTCGTCCACCCCCGCCTTCCCGGTAAGGTCCCGGGCGGCCAGGTGCAGTACCTGGCGGCGGTAGGCGGCGGACAGCGCCGCGGCGAGGTCACCGGCCGCCGCCCGGTCCCGGTCGGCGACCGGCGCGGCCGCGTCCGGGTCGGCACCGACCGCGCGCAGCAGTTCGGCCCGGAGGGCAGCGCAAGGCCGGCGGGCCGCCGACGGCTCCCGCAGAACCTCGGCGGCCTCCGGATGCCGGCCCAGGAACTCGCCGAGTTCCTTGCTGACGCCGAGCACGGCGGTCAGGCGCTCCCGGAAGAGCCGTTCGGCGTTCAGCGTCTTGTGCAGGGACCCGATATCGCCGTGGAACTCGCCGGGCCGTTCGGCTATCCGCTCGTCGGACCGCTGCGCGACCAGCGCCAGCCCGCTGAGCGCGAGCTCGGGATCCGCGGCCCGGGCGAGGGCGGTCAGCACAGGCTCCTCGCCGGTGATGCCCAGGCCGGCGAGCTGCCGTTCGGCCCGCGCGCTGTCGGAGAAGCCCATCCGGGCGAGCCAGCCGGCCAGGGAGTTGATACGCGCGCCGTTCACGCCTGCGAGGTTATCCCGCCCGGGGGGTACGGGGGGTCGTCCCCCCGGGAGGACCATGGCCCGCGCCCGATACGATGGCGTTCTCTGCCATCGGGTGCGGGCTATGGTAGGCATGGGGCCATGGCCGATCTCATTCCCCGCGATGTTCTCTTCGGTAACCCCGAGCGGGTCAGTCCGCGCATCTCCCCGGACGGGACTCGCCTGGCGTGGGTCGCGCCCCGCGACGGCGTCCTGAACGTGTGGCTCGCCCCGTTCGACGTGTCCTCCGGCGACGGTTCCTCGGCGGTGGACTGGGACGCCGCGCGCCCGATCACCCACGACACCGACCGGGGCATCCGGACGATCGCGTGGGCCCGGGACGGACGGCACCTGCTGTACCTGCAGGACACGGCCGGGGATGAGAACTGGCGGCTGTACGACGTCGACACGCACTCCGATGCGCTGGACCGGCGGGACCTGACGCCGTTCGAGAACGTCCAGGCGCAGTTCATCGCCGTCAGCAAGCGGCATCCGAGCGACGTGCTGGTCGGCATCAACGTCGACAACCCGGAACTGCACGACGTGTACCGGCTGGACCTGGTGACCGGGACGCTGACCAAGGAAGTCCAGAACCCGGGCTTCGCGGGCTGGATCGCCGACGAGGACCTCGTCGTGCGGGGCGCCGTCGCGCCGCTGGAAGACGGGGGCTTCAACGTCCTGGTGCGCGACACCCCCGACGACGACTGGCGCGTCATCTTCGCCATCACGGCCGAGGACGAGCCCTCCAGCGACGTGCTGTCGTTCAGCGGAGACGGGCGCTCCCTGCTCGTGGTCACCGCCGCCGGGTCCGACACCGGCCGCCTGACCCGCATCGACCTGGCCACCGGTGCCGAGACCGAACTCGCGTCCGACCCGTCCGCCGACATCGATGACGTGCTGCTGCACCCCGATACCCGGGACCCGCAGATCGTCATGATCGAGAAGGACCGGATGGAGTACACGGTCCTCGACCCGTCGGTGGAAGAAGACTTCAAGGCCATCCGGGCCCTGCACCCCGGCGACCCCGTCTTCAACGGCCGCGACCTGGCCGACCGGGTCTGGCTCATCGGGTTCGTCAACGACTCCGGCCCGGTCCCGTACTACGCGTACGACCGCGTGGCGAAGACCGGGCGCTTCCTGTTCGAGCACCAGCCGGCGCTGTCGTCCTACGAACTGGCGTCGATGGAGCCGTTCTCGTTCACCGCGCGGGACGGCCTCGAGATCCACGGCTACGCCTCGTTCCCACCCGGCCTCGGGCGTTCCGGCCTGCCGACGGTGCTGAACGTCCACGGCGGGCCGCAGGCCCGCGACAGCTGGGGCTACCACAGCGAGGCCCAGTGGCTGGCCAACCGCGGCTACCTGTGCGTGCAGGTCAACTACCGGGGCTCCCTCGGGTACGGGAAGTCGTTCGTGTCCGCGGGAGACCGCGAGTGGGGCGCGAAGATGCACGACGACCTGCTCGACGCGGTTTCGCATGTCGTCTCCCAGGGCTGGGCCGATCCCGGCCGCGTGGCCATCTACGGCGGGTCCTACGGGGGGTACGCGGCCCTGGTCGGCGCCGCGTTCACCCCGGACGCGTTCCGCTGCGCGGTGGACATCGTGGGACCGTCGAACCTGAAGACCCTGCTGGAGTCGGTGCCGCCGTACTGGAAGCCGGTGATCGCCCAGCTGTACCGACGGGTGGGCAACCCGGAAACGGACGCCGACTTCCTGTGGTCCCGGTCGCCGCTGTCGAAGGCCTCCGACATCACGATCCCGCTGCTGATCGCGCAGGGCGCCAACGACCCCCGGGTCAAGCAGGCCGAGTCCGAGCAGATCGTCGCGGCACTGACCGAGGCGGGCATCGACCACGAGTACATGCTCTTCCCCGACGAAGGACACGGGTTCGCCAAGCCGGAGAACCGCATCAGGTTCTACACGGCGGCGGAGCGGTTCCTGGCGAAATACCTCGGCGGGCGCTTCGAGGCGTAATCCCGGCGGGGCGCCCGCGCCTCCGGCGGCATCGAAACGGCAACACGAGTGCCGCATCGCATGACACGCGCGCCGCGAGTGAGACAATGCCGGCATGACAGGGGTTTCGCGGCATGGCCGGGCGCTCGCCGCCGCGGCGGGCGCCGCCGTCATGATGCTGGCCGGGTGCTCGTCGGTCAGCTCGTCCTTGAAGCAGGCCGGCACTTCGCTGAAGCAGGTGGGGGCCGGAGCCCGCTCAGGCCCCCCGAAGACCTACAGCGTCGGGCACGTGACCATGGTGGCCGTCGACACCGCGGGAACCATCACGGTGACCGGCACCTCCGGATCCGGGCCGGTCAAGGTGACCGAGAGCGCGTCGTACTCCAAGACCCCGCCGGCCACCTCGCACAAGGTCGCCGGGTCCGCGCTCACGCTCGGGTACACCTGCAAGACCGAGATCCTGTGCAGCGTGGACTACGACATCACGGTGCCGCGCGGGACCGCCGTCCAGGCGAAGGGCCGCGAGGGCACCATCACGCTGAACTCGCTGTCCGGCCCGGTGACCGCGAAGACCGTCACCGGCCTCATCAGCGCCAACGGGCTCACGTCCCCGTCGGCCCGGCTGCAGGCCGATGAGGGCGGCATCGACGCGTCCTTCAGCTCGGCTCCGGCTTCGGTCAACGCGTCGACCAACGCCGGCTCGATCGTGCTCTCGGTCCCGAACTCGGCCGCCTACCGGATCAAATCGGACGCGCTGGTCGGGGTCGGCAACGTCAGCGTGCGCCGCTCGCCCACCTCGCCGCACGTGATCACCGCCCACTCCGACCTGGGCGGCATCACGATCGACCCGTCGTGAGCCGCCCGGGCATAACGCCCGGTCCGCGTAAGGATCCCGGATAACGCGAGGCTGCGTCGCCGCCTGCCGGATTTCCTCGGGGAAGGCGGGTCCCGCGACGTAGTACCGGGTCTGCGCCTCGCCTTGCGGGGCGATCCACTGCGCGCTCACGAGATCGCGGAGGTCACGCCGTGCCTGCTGAACGCTGAGCCCGGCGTCCTGCTCGTACACCGCACGGCGGGTCCGGTGCCCCATGGCGACCGGGTACAGGGCGTCCACCATGCGCTCCGGCCAGCCGCGGGCTTCCATCGCTTCTTCCATCGCGGACCAGACATCACGCGTGCGGGCCACCCGGGATTCGACAGACTGCGCCTGCAGGTGGTGGGCCCGCAGGCAGAACCTGGCCCATGGCAGGGTGTCGCGTTCGGGCTGCCAGGTCCCGCCCTGCACGGCGAGCGCGTCGTAATACCGGTATGTGTTGTGGGCCTGGCCGAGCCATTCCTCGATGCTGGAGAACTCAGGCGCCAGGACCCCTTCCCTGGACAGCACCAGGGTCTGCAGCGCCCGTGACATCCGGCCGTTGCCGTCCCGCCAGGGGTGTATCGACACCAGGTTGAGATGCGCCATCGCCGCCCGGATCAACGCGGGCGCGTCAAGATCGCCCTCGTTCAGCCAGCCAACGAGTTCCGCGGTCAGCCCGGGCACGTCCTCGGCGTCCGGGGCCGTGTAGGCGATACCGCCGGGAACATCCGGCGAGGTCACGTAGACCGGTCCGGTCCGCCACCATCCCGGTCGCTGGACGACGTGATGGCCCTGCATCATGAAGTGCAGCGCGTTGAGCAGTTCCTTGCTGTAGGAGAAGTCGTCCCCGGCCGACCCCAGGCGCTGCACGTAGGACATCGCCTGGCGGTAGCCCTCGATCTCGACGGCCACCGTCTCGCTCGCCTCGACCGGCGCCTCCCCGGCGATCATGTCCTCGACGTCCTCGACGCTCGCCGCATAGCCCTCAATGGTGTTGGACCCGGCGATGGCCCGTGCGGCGAGGTTCCGCCGGAATTGCCCCTCCCACCGGGGCGGAGTACGCAGGTGCAGCCGGAGACGATCGCGCATGGCGTCAATCTCCGCGAGTACCTCGCGGTCCGGCTGCGCCAGTTCAGGCACCTGATACAGCATGACACCATGATACCATCATGGTGTCATGAATTCATTAGAGTAGTTTCATCAGATCATCGACGCTGAGGCTGGTGTCCCGGAGGATGCCGGGAAGAGTTCCGGGACAGATGTCCCGCCCGGTGCTCGCGGGAGACCGGCGGCCCTGTCATCTGGGTGTAACAAGGAGGAAACGCGGGAGACCCTGTCCGCTGTTAGCGTGACCCGCCACTGCTCGCTGAACTACCGGGGAGAAGCGTCTATGGTGATACCCGTGGACAGGCAGGAAGAATTCGTGCTGCGCACGCTGGAGGAGCGGGACATCCGCTTCGTCCGGTTGTGGTTTACCGACGTGCTCGGCGCGCTCAAGTCCGTCGCCGTGGCCCCAGCCGAGCTGGAGGGCGCGTTCGCTGACGGGATCGGGTTCGACGGAAGCGCCATCGAGGGCTTTGCCCGGGTGCATGAGGCGGACATGATCGCCCGCCCCGATCCGTCGACGTTCCAGCTTCTGCCGTGGCGGGGGGAGTACCCGGGCGTCGGCAGGATGTTCTGCGACATCCTCATGCCGGACGGGTCGCCCAGCTACGCCGACCCGAGATGGGTGCTCAAGCGCAACCTCAGCAAGGCATCGGAGATAGGGTTCACGTTCTACACCCATCCCGAGATCGAGTTCTTCCTCCTCCGGGATAAGCCGGAGATCGGGCAGGACCCGGTGCCGGTCGACTTCGGCGGCTACTACGACCACACGCCGCACAGCGTCGCGCACGACTTCCGGCGCACCGCGATCACGATGCTCGAGGCGATGGGCATCTCGGTGGAGTACAGCCACCACGAGAACGCGCCGGGCCAGCAGGAGATCGACCTGCGGTACGCGGACGCGCTGACGACGGCCGACAACATCATGGCGTTCCGCCTGGTGATGAAGGAAGTCGCGATCGAGCAGGACGTCTGGGCGACGTTCATGCCGAAGCCGTTCAGCGAGTACCCGGGCTCCGGCATGCACACGCACGTGTCCCTGTTCGAGGGCGACCAGAACGCCTTCTACGAGCCGGGCGCCGAGTACCAGCTGTCGAAGACGGGCCGGAAGTTCATCGCCGGCCTGCTGCGGCACGCCCCGGAGATCACCGCGGTCACCAACCAGTGGGTGAACTCCTACAAGCGGCTGTGGGGCGGCGAGGAGCGGACCGCGGGCAACGGCGGCGAGGCGCCCGCCTACGTCTGCTGGGGGCACAACAACCGCTCGGCGCTCGTGCGGATCCCGATGTATAAGCCGCACAAGGGCAACTCGACCCGGGTGGAGCTCCGCTCGGTGGACGCGGCGTGCAACCCGTACCTGGCCCTGTCGGTCATCCTGGCCGCCGGCCTGAAGGGCATCGAGGAAGAGTACGAGCTGCCGCCGGGCGCGGAGGACGACGTGTGGGCCCTCACCGGGGCCGAGCGCCGGGCCCTGGGTATCAAGCCCCTGCCCACCAGCCTGGGCGATGCCGTCGCGGTCATGCAGGACAGCGACCTGGTCGCCGAGTGCCTGGGCGAGCACGTCTTCGACTTCTTCCTCCGCAACAAGCGCGAGGAATGGGCCGAGTACCGCCGCCAGGTCACAAGGTTCGAACTCGACCGGTACCTGCCGATCCTGTAAAAATCCTTTTACCTAACGGATCTGAAGTTCCACCCCTTACGTATCGCTTCCCCTGGCTGCCGGGCAGAAGGAGAGGCCGGGGGTAAAATGCTAAGCGTGGCCCATGTCGCGCACGTTCCCTACACGGTCGAGCAGGACGAGACCGGCTGGTGGTGTGCGCACGCATCCTTGCCTGGCGGCGGCGCCAACGGCGAAGGGCAGACGGCTGAGGAGGCCGTCGCCGACCTTCGCGAGGCACTGGATGGCTGGTTCGCGGAGTTCGGAGCTCCCCGCGAACTGACGGTCACCGTTTCTGACGTCGCCTAATGCCCCCGTTCCGGCAGTACGGGTAGCGAAGTCGTGCGAGCACCGCAAAAGGCAAGCTTCGCCGTGGCCAGGATTTCGGGAAGCCACCGCATCGTGGCCCGTCCAGAGAGCTTGTTCTTC
>WRBL01000094.1 GCA_009784565.1 Streptosporangiales bacterium
GACAGCCCGCGGGCCGCTTCCGCCCCGCTGGGCAGCCGGCCGTCGTCCGGGACCGGGCGCCATCCCCTGGCCGCCGTGCGAGCCAGCGCTTCGGCCTGCCGCTCGGCGGGCCAGCCTAGGCTCGCCATGGGACGGCCGAGGCGCTCCAGCAGCAAGGCCTGGCGCGGTATGTCGTATCGGATCAGCCGGACGTACGGGTCACCGTCGGCCAGTTGGAGGGCGGCCAGCTGCCGCTCGAAAGGGGTGAACCCGTCGATTCCCTGCGGGACTGTCACCTTGAGGACGGCAGGCGTGCCGTCGTGCGTCTCGGCCTCGGCGACATAGGCGGCATTGCCGCCCTCCAGGCTGGTACCGAGGGTGATCCGCCAATCAGTTTCCAGGGTCGCGAGCAGGCCGGGCAAGGCCGCCAGCCATGTCTCCCCGGCCTTCCCCAGCGCCCGCGCCGACAGCGCGAGACGCTCGGGGATGGTGATGGCGGACACAGTCCCGGGCTGGCGCGGAGAAAAGCCATCACGGCGTGGCTGGAATCGCTGCGAGTGGGACATCGCTCTCCTGAGCCGGCAGGACGAGCCGACAGCACAGGGAACACGTGAGTGCCTGCCGGCAGGACACTGATCCGGCGGTACGCCCTGGCACTGCCCCCAGCAGGAACAGTCGATAGGGCCGTAGTTACGGCTACCGCGGTACCGCCGCTAAGCGGCGGCCCGGATGCGCGTGGCAGCGAAGCAACTCATGCCGCCACAATAGTCGGCAGGCCCGCGCAGGAAGTGGCTACCAGCCGCGTTCGCGCCATTCGGCCAGGTGCGGGCGTTCAGCGGCGAGGGTGGTGTCGGAGCCGTGGCCCGGGTAGACCCAGGTGTTGTCCGGGAGCCGTCCGAAGAGCTTGTCGTGGACGCCGTCGAACAGCGTCCGGAACCGCTCCGCGTCCTGCTGCGTGTTGCCGACGCCGCCGGGGAACACGGTGGGGTCTTAAAGGTGAATACCCTGTCTCCACGGAAACGGGGCTGAGGTGTCAGCGGCTATGGCGGGCCAGTTCGTGCTCGCCGGGAATGAGTTCCAGCGCTTTGGTGTGCCTCGGGGCAACCTGCCGGAAGTGCCGGTGGTCGAGGGTCGCCACCCTGGTGACGTCCAGTCGCTCAGCGACGGCGATGACGGAGGCATCGGCTGCGCCGAGGGGGAATTTGCCGTACTGGATGACGAGGTCTGCCATCCGGGCGTAGTCAGCAGGGGTGAGCGACTCGACCTGGAGCTCTCCTGCGGCGAGAGAACGCAGGAATCCGGCCTCGGCATGGGGTCCGATCCGGGACAGCATGAAGCACACTTCGGTGACGATGGTGGCTGGCACGATCAGCGGTCCGGCTTCACCGCCGAGCGCGGTCATGCAAGCAGCGTGCTCGCTGTCCTCCCGGTTGGCGGCGGGCGGCCAGCAGCGGGCCGGTGTCGCAGATAATCAAGCACGGCCACCGAGTTCACGCCACAGCACGTCCTGCGATGTCGATGCGAAATCAGGTCCCGCCTGCACAGTTCCCGCGAACGACAGCCGGTGCCCGGTGCCTCCTGGCTCAGGCGCTCCCTCGGCATCGTCGGCCGCATGGGAGTGACTGGAGACTAGGCGCAGCACCACCGGGCGAAGGTCCTGCTGCTCCTCCTCGCTCAGCAGTCCTACAAGGTCACGCAATGCCATGTGGTCGAAAGCTGCCGTCATGTGATTAAGGATACCCGTGGAAGGCAGGAGCGCCCCTGCCACCAGGAGACGTTACGGGCAGGCGGGCCAGCCGCCGTGCCTTCGGCGGCCGGAGCATCGGCGGAATCGAGGGGGCGCCACGGAGTCCCGTCCTCGATATCAACCTCGACCAGCGCATACTCGATATAGTCGTTCATCAGCCGTTCTAGCCGGGACGTGCTTGTCATAGCTGAGGCCGAGGTTCTCGCGGCTCCGGTGAACTTCGGTGGCGCCCTCGTCGGCGGCGTAGAGCACGTAGTCGCGCAGCGTCCGGGAGAATAGGAAGTTGGCCCCCAGTCTGGCGGCGCGTCCTTCGGGGGCAGCCTCGACACCGCCTTCACCGTGGCGGGCGCGGTCACTTTGCTCAGCGCGGCGTTCACTGCCCTGTTCCTGGCGCGCTCCAGATCAGTGGCGCCAGTTCCGCAAGAGGCGCCGTCAACGCTGTCGGTCAGGCGGTAGCGCCGTGCCGGTCGCCAGCCGCCTACGCCTACCAGCCGCGCTCGCGCCACTCGTTCAGGTGCGGCCGCTCCGCGCCGAGGGTCGTGTGCGACCCGTGCCCCGGGTAGACCCAGGTCGAGTCCGGCAGGCGACCGAACACCTTGTCGCGCACCCCCTCGAACAGCGTCTGGAACCGTGCCGCGTCCTTCTGCGTGTTACCGACACCCCCGGGGAACCCGGGCGGTTCTCAGGGGCGAATACCCAGTCCTTCGGTTGCCGCCACAGAGAGGATGCACAATTATCTTTGCACATGATATTGTGCATCTCATGACGCATGATCCCGCGCCGCTGGAGATCACCGATCTGGAGACGCTCAAGGCGCTGGCGCACCCCCGTCGGCAGCGGATACTGCAGCATCTCGGGCTGCACGGGCCGGCGACGTCCGCCGGCCTGGCCCGCGAACTCGGCCTGAACACCGGCGCCACGAGCTACCACCTGCGGGAGCTGGGCAAGCACGGCCTGGTGGAGGATGTCCCGGAGCTGGCCCGGGGCCGGGAGCGCTGGTGGCGGGCGCCGGTTCGCGACCTGCGCGTCCCGCCGCGATCGAGGCAGAGCGAGGAGATGCGGGCCGCGGTCGATGAGCTGGCCCGGCTGCAGCTCGCCGACGACCTGGAGCAGCTGGCCCGGTTCGCCGAGCACCGTGACGAGCTGGGCGAATGGGGGGACGCGCATCTCGACTCGCACGGCAGCATCCGCCTGACCAGAGCGGAGCTGCAGGAGTTCTTCGAGGAGTACATCCGCCTGCTCAACCGGTACAAGCGGCCGGACGAGCAGACCCCCGAAGGAGCGAGGACCGTCCTGACCCGGATGTTCACCCTGCCCGCGATGCCGATCGGAGAACCGGAATGAAACCAGCGCAGAGCATTTCCCGTGCCGTCCAAATGGAATCGGTCAGCAAGGTCTACGGGCGGGGCAGCCGTGCCGTGACCGCGCTGCGGCAGGTATCCGTGACCATCTCGTGCGGCAGCTTCACCGCGGTCATGGGGCCATCCGGGTCGGGCAAGAGCACGTTCCTGCAGTGCGCGGCCGGGCTGGACAGCCCGTCATCAGGGCGGGTCATCCTGGGCGGCACGGACCTGTCCGGCATGAACGAGGACCGGCTGGCGCGGCTGCGCCGGGAACGGGCCGGGTTCGTGTTCCAGTCCTACAACCTGATGCCGTCGCTGACCGTGACCGAGAACATCACGCTTCCGCTCCGCCTGGCCGGCAAGCGGGCGGACAGAACCTGGCTCCGCGAGGTCATCGCCCGGACCGGCCTCGCCGACCGGGTCCGGCACCGGCCGGCGCAACTGTCCGGCGGCCAGCAGCAGCGGGTGGCGATCGCCCGGGCGCTGGTCACCCGGCCGGACGTGATCTTCGCCGACGAGCCGACCGGGGCGCTCGATATCCGGACCGCCCGGGAGATCCTCGGACTGCTGCGGCAGGCGGCGGCGGAAGCGAACCAGGCCGTTGTCATGGTCACCCATGATCCGATGGCCGCCTCCTACGCGGACACCGTGGTCTTCCTCGCTGACGGCGAGATCGCCGGCACGGCGGCCGCGGCCTCGCAGGACCAGATCGCCGGGCGCATGGCACGGCTGGAGGCCGACCGCTGATGCTCTCCCTCACCCTGAGCACGCTGCGTTCCCGCAAGTCTGCGCTGTCCGGCGCCGTCATCGCGCTATTCCTCGCTGCAGCCATGACCGGAGCCTGCGGCATCCTGCTCCAGACCGGCCTGTCCGGAGCCATTCCCGCGCAGCGGTACGCGGGGACCCCGGTGATCGTCGCCGCCGACCAGAGCGCGCACCGGACCGAACTGGACAAGGGCGAGGCGAAGGTCAAATCCAAGCCGCTGGCGGACCATGCCTGGATTCCCGCCGTCATCGGCAGCCGACTGCGGTCCCTGCCCGGCGTGCGCGCCGTCGTCCCGGAACTCCAGTTCCCCGCCTACGTCGTGACGGACGGACGGCCGGTTCCCGGCCCCGGCGGGGCGCCGTCGCTCGGACATGCCTGGACCTCCGCGGTGCTCACTCCCTTCACCCTGAGTTCCGGAACAGCCCCGAGGGCACCGGGCGACGTGGTCATCGACGCCGGACTCGCGCGCCGCCTCGGCCTGGCCGTCGGCTCGGAGGTGCCCATCGAGACCGCCGGCCTCCCGACCGTCTACCGCGTGTCCGGCGTTACCGCCCAGGCGCTGAGCGGCCAGTCCGCGATCTTCTTCTTCCCCGGCCAGGCGCAGCGGCTGGCCGGGCACCAGAGCGAGGTCGCGGCCATCGGCCTCTTGTCACGCGCCGGGGTCTCGGCGCCGGCCCTGGCCGCCGAGGCCCGGGCAGCGCTCGCCGGCACCGGCGCCGTCGTCTACACCGGCGATCAGCGCGGCCCCTTGGAGTATCCCGGAGCCGCCAGCGCCCGGGCCACACTGGTCAGCATGGCCGGCGCCATCGGCGGGACCGCCCTGCTGATCGCGATCGGCGTGGTCGCCGGCACGTTCGCGCTGTCGGTCCGGCAGCGGTACCGCGAAATCGCACTGCTGCGCGCCGTGGCGGCGACCCCGCGGCAGGCACGGAGAATGCTGAGCCGCGAGGCCCTGATCGCGGGCTTGCTGGCGGGCACCGCCGGATCGGCGGCCAGCCCCGCCCTGGCGTCCTGGCTGCGGGAGCGGTTCGTGGCGGCCGGCGTGATCCCGGGCGTCCTGCACCTGTCCGTCAGCCCGTACCCGATGCTGATCGCCGTCGCGGCTACCCTGGCCGCCGCGCAGATCGCGGCCTGGATGACCGGGGGCGCCATCATCCGGATCCGCCCGGCGCAGGCGCTGACCGAGTCGGCCATGGAACCGCCGGCCGCCAGCGCGGCCCGGATGCTCGCCGGCGGCGGCCTGCTCGCCGCCGCGATCATTCTCACGGTCGTCCTGAGCGGGCTCACGACGCAAGCGGCGGCCACCCCCGTCGTCTTGCTCACCGCCCTGATGTGGGTCGCGGCCACGGCGCTGCTCGGCCCGGTCATCGTCGCCGTGGCCGGGAGAGGACTCGGCGCCCCGTTCGGCGCGGTCTCGCGCGCCTCCGGCTACCTTGCCGCCGCCAGCCTGCGGGCCGGCACCCGCCGGTACGCCTCCGCCGTCCTGCCGGTCGCGTTGATGGTGACGATGACCTGCGTGACCCTATTCTCCCAGAGCACCGTCGGCAACACCGCGCTTGCCCAGACCCGGGCCGCGACACTGGCCGAGTATGTGATGACCGCCCCCGCGCCCGGAATCCCGTCGGCCGCGGCGGCGAACCTCGCCGCCGTACCCGGGGTCGCCGGAGTTACCGAGGTGATTCACTCCAGCGCCCTCGGCATGACACTGGCCAAGTACACGGTGACCGGGGTGACTCCGCAGAACCTGAGCCCGACGCTTGACGTCGGCTTGCGTTCCGGAACCATGAACAGCCTGGGCGGCGACACGGTCGCGGCAAGCGGCAGCACCGGCTTGCGACTCGGCGAGACGCTGTGGGTATACCTGGGCGACGGCACGCCCGTGTCGCTCCGGGTCGCGGCGACCTACAGCCGCGGGCTCGGCCTGGGCGACCTGATCATGCCGTTCAGCCTGGTCGCCGCGCACGCCGACGTCCCGCTCGCCAGCGAGGTACTCGTCCGGGCCTCGCCTGGAGCCGGAGACCTGCGCTCCGCGCTGACCGCGCACATCGGCGGCATCCCGGGCGCGCGGCTGCTCGGCGGCAGCGGAATCCCGGCGTGGCAGGCGGCACAGCAGCAGTCGAACGATGACATCCAGTACCTCGCGATGGGCCTCATCATCGCCTTCACGCTCATCGCCGCCGCTAACACGCTCATCATGGCGATACTAGACCGGCGCCGTGAGTTCGCCCTGCTGCGCATGATCGGCGCCACCCGGTCGCAGGTCCGGCGGCTGGCCCGGTGGGAATCGCTCGCGGTCACCCTCATCGCGGCCGCCGCGTCCACCGTCATCAGCCTCCTCACGCTCAGCGCATTCGCCCATGGGACGACCGGATCATGGACACCGTCCGTCCCCGTGATGTCCTATCTCGCGGTCATCGCCTGCGCGGCAGCGGTCACCTTCCTCGCCACCGAGACGGCCGCCAGGTCCGCCCTCCGGGCCGCGCCGTGTTAGCCGACCAGCAGGAGGACGGTCCCGGCCAGCATCTGGACCGCGTAAATCCCCGTAACTGCGATGGTTACCAGCCCCGTTCGCGCCACTCGTTCAGGTGCGGCCGCTCCGCGCCGAGCGTGGTGTCCGACCCGTGCCCCGGGTACACCCAGGTCGAGTCCGGCAGCCGCCCGAACACCTTGTCGCGCACCCCCTCGAACAGCGTCTGGAACCGTGCCGCGTCCTTCTGCGTGTTGCCGACGCCCCCGGGGAACAGGCAGTCCCCGGTAAACACGTGCGGGTCGCCGCCCGAGCGGTAGGTGAGGGCGATGCTTCCCGGCGTGTGGCCGACCAGGTGCGTGACTTCCAGGGACACGTTCCCGAACTCGACGGTCCCGCCGTCCTCGACGAGTTCGTCCGTCGCCACGGGGATGCCGGGCGCGTCCTTGGGGTGCGCCACGGTGACCGCGCCGGTCGCCTTCTTCACCTCGGCCAGGGCCTGCCAGTGGTCCCCGTGCTGATGGGTGGTGACGATCTTGGCCACGGGCGTGTCGCCGATCATCTGCAGCAGCCGGTCAGGCTCCGCGGCCGCGTCGATCAGCAGTGCCTGCCCGGTGGCCTGGCACCGCAGCAGGTAGGAGTTGTTGTTGAAGTCGCCGACCGCGATCTTGGTCAGCGTGACCCCGTCCAGTTCGCGGGTGTCCGCCGGCCCGCCGACCTCTACGTCTCCGGTGTACGTCATACCGCCAACCTATCCCGCCTGCTGGCGGTAGTCCTCCAGCGCGGGGGCGGTCGTGGTGGCAAGGAACTCGGTGATCCGGTAGGCGGCCACGTCCCGGGTGACGAACGGGTCGGTGGCGGCGAGGGCCTCGACCTCGGCGCGGGTGCCGCCCGCGGCGATGATCACGCCGCCGTCGCCGGAGACCTTGCGGCCCGACGCGATGAAGGCGCCCGCGTCGAACTGCTGCTTGATCCAGGTCATGTGGTCGGCCCGAACCCCGTCGGCCCGGTCCGGATTGGTGTAGGTCAGATCAAGAATGAACACGTCGGCCAGGTTAGCCCAGCGATCCCGGGAAGAAATCGCGGGCCGAGCCGATGATGTCCTCCAGGGGCGGCCACCAGGGCCCGTGCCGCAGCGAGGACAGGGCGGTCAGGATGGCGGCGGCCCGTTCGGCGGGCTCGGCCGCCGCGACGGCGGCGACCCGGTGCGGGCGGACGGAGCGCAGCGGTCCGAGGCGGAAGTCCGGCCGCCGCTCGTCGGGGGACGCCTCGTCGGCGGCGATCAGGTAGTAGTCCGGAAGCTCGAACCGGTTCGAGCGCCAGGCGGCCAGGGCCTCGCCCGCCCGCAGTTCGAACTCGGTGGTGCCGCGGGGCTCGGCGCCGATCTCCCACATCGCCTCCCACTCGGCCGCCACCGCCTGGAGCGGGTCGGCGGCGACGAGCACGTAGGGGGAGGAGATTCCTGCGGCCCGGCGCAGCGCCCCGGCGGCGGCCTCGAGGCCCTCGCCGTCGTCGGGATCCGGGCGCAGCAGCGCCACGTTCATCGAGTTCCCGACCGCGTGCAGCAGGCCCTCGGTGAGCTTTCCCGTCAGGACGACCACGGTAGCCGGATTGCGCCTCACCGGCCCGATGATAGCGGGGGACGGCCCGGCGGCCGGGCAGGAGCCGCCATCCGTTCGGGATCAAAGGATCTTCTGGAGTGATCGGGGTTGCCCTATTTGCGGGCCGCACCTGTATTTGATCATGGGTTACGGAGCATGATGGGCCTATGTTCTTCGTGACCAGGCGGGCCACGCGGGGGCGGCGAGGGAAATCGCTGATCCTGTCCGGGCTCGGCATCTTCCTCATCGGCCTCGTGATCACGGTCGGGTCGCTCGGGTTCGCGGACAGCCGGGGCGGCGGGCACTACATCATCAGCTACGGGCCGATGATCGTCGGGGTCGTCGCCATGATCCGCGGCACCATCCAGGCGGTCGCGGACCGGCGGGCGGGGGTCTCCGGCGGACCCGCCCCGGGAGTCCCGCCGTACGGGCAGCCGGTCCCGCCCGGCCAGGGCCCGCAGCCGTACTACGGCCAGGGTCCGCAGCCGTACTACGGCCAGGGCCAGCCGCCCCAGGACGGCCAGCCCCAGCCCGGCCAGCAGCCGTCCTACGACCAGCCGGGATACGGGCTTCCGAGGAATCCCGGAGGGCCGCAGGGCCCGGAGCAGCAGCCCGGCGCGTAGCGCTCGGAGTGTTGCAGACGGATCGGTGCCGTAGTCTGGACCTGTCATGGCCCGGGGGAACGGCGAGGGGCCAGGGCATAACGCTCCTCCCTGTGACGCTGTTCCCTCCGTGGCTTCTTCCGGTTGTCCAGCCGGAATGCCGTACATCTTCGCTACGATGCGATACGTAGGGTCGATCCGTTAGAACAACCTCACGAAGAGAGCGCGCAGTGGCTGACCGGCTAGTCGTTCGCGGCGCACGCGAGCACAACCTCAAGGACATCTCGCTCGACCTCCCGCGTGACGCGATGATCGTGTTCACCGGGCTGTCGGGGTCCGGGAAGTCCAGCCTGGCGTTCGACACGATCTTCGCCGAGGGCCAGCGCCGGTACGTCGAGTCGCTGTCCGCGTACGCCCGGCAGTTCCTGGGCCAGATGGACAAGCCGGACGTCGACTTCATCGACGGACTGTCCCCGGCCGTCTCCATCGACCAGAAGGCGGCCAGCCGCAACCCCCGGTCGACCGTCGGCACCATCACCGAGGTCTACGACTACCTGCGCCTGCTGTACGCCCGGATCGGCAAGCCGCACTGCCCGCTGTGCGGGCGGCCCATCGCCCGCCAGACCCCGCAGCAGATCGTCGACCGCGTCCTGGAACTTCAGGAGGGGACCCGGTTCCAGGTCCTCGCCCCCGTCGTCCGCGGCCGCAAGGGCGAGTACACCGACCTGCTCAAGGACCTGCAGGCCAAGGGCTACTCCCGGGCCCGGGTCGACGGCACCGTCATCCGCCTCGACGAGGCGACGAACTCGGTCCTGCCGGCCCTGAAGAAGTACGAGAAGCACGACATCGAGGTGATCGTCGACCGCCTCGCCGTGAAGGACTCGGCCCGAAGGCGCCTGACCGACTCGGTCGAGACCGCCCTCGGCCTCGCGGGCGGCGTCATCATCCTCGACTTCGTCGACCTTCCCGCCGGCGACCCGCAGCGCGAGCGAATGTACTCCGAGCACCTCGCCTGCCTGTATGACGACATCAGCTTCGACGAGCTCGAACCGAGAAGCTTCTCGTTCAACTCGCCGTGGGGCGCCTGCCCGGACTGCACCGGCCTCGGCACCCGCATGGAGGTCGACCCCGAACTGGTCGTCCCCGACCCGTCGAAGTCCCTGTCCGAGGGCGCGATCGCGCCGTGGGCGGGCGGCCACGTCTCCGACTACTTCGACCGCATGGTCGAGGCCGTGTCGGAGACGATCGGGTTCCGGATGGACACCCCGTGGGAACGGCTGCCGGCGCGGGCGAAGAAGGCGCTGCTCAACGGGGCCGACACCCAGGTCCACATCCAGTACAAGAACCGCTACGGCCGCCAGCGCTCGTACTACACCAACTTCGAGGGCGCGATCAGCTGGGTCGAGCGCCGCCACGCCGAGGCCGAGTCCGACTCCACCCGGGACAAGTTCGCCGGCTACATGCGCGAGGTGCCGTGCCCGTCCTGCAAGGGCGCCCGCCTCAAGCCGGTCTCCCTCGCGGTCAAGGTGAACGACCTGTCGATCTCCGACCTGTGCGCCCTGCCGATCAGCGACCTGGCCAAGCTGTTCCTCGGCCTCGACCTCAGCGACCGCGACGCGCAGATCGCCCGGCTGATCCTCAAAGAGGTCAACGCCCGGCTCGGCTTCCTCCTCGACGTCGGCCTGGACTATCTCAGCCTGGACCGCGCGGCCGGGACCCTGGCCGGCGGGGAGGCCCAGCGGATCCGCCTGGCCACCCAGATCGGGTCCGGTCTCGTCGGCGTCCTGTACGTGCTGGACGAGCCGTCGATCGGCCTGCATCAGCGGGACAACCACCGGCTGCTGGAAACCCTGCTCCGGCTGAAGACCCTCGGCAACACGCTCATCGTCGTCGAGCACGACGAGGACACGATCCGGGCCGCCGACTGGGTCGTCGACATCGGCCCCCGGGCCGGCGAGCACGGCGGCCACGTCGTCGTCTCCGGCAGCGTCGAGGAACTGGTCGCCAGCGAGGAGTCGCTCACCGGTGCCTACCTGTCCGGGCGCAAGGCCATCGAGGTCCCGGCGGAACGCCGCACGCCGGACCGGAAGCGGCAGGTCACGGTCAAGGGCGCCGCCGAGCATAACCTCCAGGGCGTGGACGTGACCTTCCCCCTGGGCTGCTTCGTCGCCGTCACCGGCGTGTCCGGCTCCGGCAAGTCCACGCTGGTCAACGACATCCTGTACCGGGCCCTGGCCAGGGAACTGCACGGCGCGCGGACCGTCCCGGGCAAGCACCGGACCGTCACCGGCATGGACCAGCTGGACAAGGTGGTCCACGTCGACCAGGGGCCGATCGGCCGGACTCCGCGGTCCAACCCGGCCACCTACACCGGGGTCTTCGACCACGTCCGCAAGCTGTTCGCGCAGACCACCGAGGCCAAGATCCGCGGCTACATGCCGGGCCGCTTCTCCTTCAACGTGAAGGGCGGCCGGTGCGAGGCCTGCTCCGGCGACGGCACGATCAAGATCGAGATGCAGTTCCTGCCCGACGTGTACGTGCCGTGCGAGGTGTGCCACGGGGCCCGGTACAACACGGACACGCTGCAGGTGCACTACAAGGGCAAGTCGATCGCCGAGGTCCTCGACATGCCGATCGAGGAGGCCGCGGAGTTCTTCGAGGCGGTCCCGGCCATCCACCGCCATCTGAAGACCCTGAACGAGGTCGGCCTCGGCTATGTGCGGCTGGGCCAGCCCGCGACCACGCTGTCCGGGGGAGAGGCCCAGCGGGTCAAGCTCGCCTCCGAGCTCCAGAGAAGGTCGACCGGCCGCACGATCTACGTGCTGGACGAGCCGACGACCGGCCTGCACTTCGAGGACATCCGCAAGCTCCTCGGCGTCCTGGGCCGCCTCGTCGCGGGCGGTAACACGGTGATCGTCATTGAGCACAACCTCGATGTGATCAAGTCCGCAGACTGGCTCATCGACATGGGACCGGAGGGCGGCTCCGGGGGCGGAAACGTCGTGGTCACCGGCTCTCCCGAACAAGTGGCCGCTCACGAGGCGAGCTATACCGGCCGGTTCCTGAAGGAACTTCTCGGGCAGGAGAGCCGTTTATATCCGCATATAGCAATGGCGGGCATGCGCGCCTGCCATAATTGGAGCGGATCAGTTGAAGGCCGGCAGGGGGTACGGGGTGGCAGGGGAGTTTCCGTCCGGATGGGCGGGACGGAAGCTTGCTGAGCTCTCGCCCGGGACCCTGATCGGCGGGTACCGGATCGAGGAGCGGATCGGGGCCGGGGGCATGGCCACCGTGTTCCGGGCCCGGGACGAGTCGCTCGGCCGTCCCGTGGCGCTGAAGGTCCTCCAGTCCGCCCTGGTCGATGACAAGGAATTCCGGGAGCGGTTCTTCCGCGAGTCCCGGGCGGCGTCAGCCGTCGACCACCCCAACATCATTCCCGTCCACGCGGCGGGGGAGGACTCGGGGGTCCTGTACCTGGCGATGCGGTACGTCGCCGGGGGCGACCTGCACTCGGTGGTCGAGCGGGAAGGG
Source organism: Streptosporangiales bacterium (assembly GCA_009784565.1). GTDB lineage: Bacteria > Actinomycetota > Actinomycetes > Streptosporangiales > Streptosporangiaceae > Trebonia. The sequence continues at coordinate 12,037 of WRBL01000094.1, forward strand.
GCGCTGCCCTCGGACCGGGTCCTGTCCCTCCTGACGCCGGTCGCGTCCGCGCTCGACGCGGCCCACGGCGCGGGCATCGTCCACCGGGACGTCAAGCCCGCCAACATCCTCATCGACCACAGCCCCGGCCGCCCGGACCACCCGTACCTGTCGGACTTCGGCCTCGCCAAGGGATCGGCGGCCCACACCCTGACCAACACGGGCGAGTTCGTGGGGACCGCCGGGTTCGCCTCGCCCGAGCAGCTGTCCGGCCGCCCCGTCACCGCCCAGACCGACCAGTACGCGCTCGCCTGCGTCGCCTACACGGTCCTGACCGCGTCGCTGCCGTTCCGGCACGGCGACCCCGAAGCGGCGCTGTGGGCGCAGATGTCCAGCCCGCCGCCCCGCGTCACCGACCGGCGGACGGACCTGTTCCCGGCGGTGGACGACGTCATCGCCCGGGCCCTGTCCAAGGACCCGTCCGAGCGGTACGCCTCCTGCGGCGAGTTCGCCAGCGAACTGCGCCAGGCCCTCGTCGCGCCCGCCGGAGGCGGCCGGCTGCCGACGAAACAGCCGACCCGGCTCCCCGGGCGGTTCTCCCACCAGGCGGACCAGAACGAGCCGACAGAACCGCCGGAAGCGCCGCGGCACCCGGGACTGCCCTCCGACATCGCCCGCCCGCCGACCCTCACCACGCGGCCGGCGCCACCGCCGACGAGCCGCCCGGCGCCCGCGCCGGGCATGGTGCCCCTGCACGACGCGCCCGGCCAGCATCGCCGGCCGGCGCGGAACGCGGGCGGGAAGTCCCGCCGGAAGCTGATCGTCGTGGGCGCGGGCATCATCGTCGTGGCGGTCGTCGCGGGCGGCATAGCGCTGCTCAGCGGAGGGGACGGCCCATCCGGCGCGGGCGCGGCGCCGGCGCCCAAGGGAACCGGCCCGGTACACCTGACCGCGACGCTGCCGTCGAGCGACGGGAAGTCGCCGGTCAGCATGGCCTTCGGCCCGGGCGGCACGATCAGCTCCGCGGACCAGTCCGGCCTGGTGTCCACGTTCAACATCGCGTCCCAGCGCGCGGCGAACTCCTTCTCCCTGGGGACCGGCACGGCCGGCGTGGCATCGGCCCAGCTCACCCTGGACGGGTCCAGGATCGTCCGGCCCGCGGCGGCCTGCACCGCCGTCGGGTGCCCCTACGCGGCGTCCAGCGCGACCGGGCCGGGCGCCGTGACGAGGATCCACGGCGGGCCCGTGCCGGTCTTCAGCGTCGGCTACGACACGATGGCCGACAGCGGGGACCGGGGCACCGGCGTGAACGTGTGGAACGTCAAGACCGGCGAGCCCGTGGCCAAGGGCCTGGCCAGCCCCGACCACGGCGTGGTGAAGGCCGCCGCCATGAACCCGAAGGGCGGGGCCGTGGCGGTCAGCAGCGGCGCCTCCGGGACGAGCCATCACGTCTACTGGTGGTCCCTGCGGTCCGGGACCCCGGGCCCTGTCGCGACGGAGACCGTTCCCGCCTCCATGGGCCTCCCGTGGGCCAGTCCCGGCGTCAACGGGCTTCCCATGGGGCTGACCGGGCAGACCCTGGCCCTCAGCGACGGGCAGACCACCGACATCTACCGGGCGCTGCCGAACCAGCCGGCGCAGGCGCAGAAGTACAACGTGCTCGGCGGCCTGATGGCGATCAGCCCGGACAACGGGAACCTGGTCGCTACCACCGACCAGAACAGCGCCAGCAGCATCGACCTCACCGACGCCGGGACCGGCCAGCGCACGGCCACCCTGAACCTTCCCGCGGCGCCGGCGTCGGTGGTGTTCAACGCCGACGGGACCTCCGTCGCGGTCGGCTGCGCCAACGGCGACATCTACGTCTGGTCCATCACCGGTTCCTGACCGCCGCCGCGCTCGCGCGTGCCGGTAGCGTACACCCGTGAACAGCGAGACCGTGGAGATCGAGACCAGCGCGGGGCCCGCGCACGTCCAACTGGGCGGGCGGCGGCCGGACGGTCGGCCGGACGGGAAGGCGCCCGCGTTCCTCCTGGTGGCGACCCATGGCGCGGGCGGCACTCCGGACACTAAGGACGTTCTCGCCGTTACCGCGGTGGCGGAGGAACTCGGCGCGGCGACCGTGCTGGTCACGCAGCCCTACCGGGTTCGCGGCGCCCGGGCACCGGGCAGCGCGGCCAGGCAGGACCAGGCCTGGACGGAGATCATCGGGTGGCTGCGCGAGGAGACGGGAGGGATTCCCCTCGTTCAGTGCGGTCGTAGCAACGGTGCCCGGGTCGCGTGCCGGACGGCGCGGGCGGCGGGCGCGGCAGGCGTGATCGCTCTCGCTTTTCCGCTGCATCCCCCGGGCCACCCTGAGAAAACCCGCTCCGGCGAATTGTCCGCCGCGGGAGCCCCCGTGCTGGTTGTCAATGGTGACCGCGACCCGTTCGGCATTCCCGCCGAGGAAAATGGAAGTACTAAGGTCGTGGTGCTCCCTGGCGAAACGCATTCTCTCGCCAAGGCCCCGGCGGCGATCGGCGATGCCGTCGCCGCCTGGCTGCGGGCCCTGCCCGGCCTGCCCCTCAGCTAAGAGGTCAGGCCGCGACGGGCCGGTGCGGCGCGATACTGGCGCCGTCGGGGAGGAGTTCCCCGGTGTCCTCGAAAATCACGATGCCGTTGCAGAGCAGGCTCCAGCCTTGCTCCGGGTGGCTGACTATGGTGTGCGCTGCCTCGCGGTCGGGCGACTGAGCGTCCGGGCAAGGCGGTGTGTGCGGGCACATTCTTCGTGCCTCCTGGTTTTTCTCTTCGTCCACGGTCTATATCACTGACCGCGGTAGCGGGAAGCGTTACTGTGTCGTGACCTGCGTCCCGCGGTCTGTGGCCTAGACCACTCATCCCTTACTTTGCCCCCGGGGAACAGTTTCACGCAAGCAACTCGCCAATACGTCGCCAATGTTTCCCGTATGTTTATACGCACTGGTCAACGCCGTGGTTCACCGAGAAATCGGATTTTTCCGAACGGGTCATGCTGACTCGTCCGCGGCTGCGCGAACCACCGCCGCTGACCAGTACGGGGACGATTAGCGGCGGTCAGAACGAGGGTACGCGCGGCACCTCGGGAATGTGGTTCATCCGGTGATTTTCCCGCAGGGTGAGAAGGCGCTCCGCCTCGGCGGTCAGCGCGTGCACGGCGGGCTTGGCCTTGCCTTTGCGGAAGAAGATGCGGTCCTCGTATCCGCGCGGGCCGATTTCCGCCCGCTGCGCGGCGTAGGCCGACTGCATGGCGGAGGTGAGGGCGGCGTCGAGTTCCTTGGCCAGCCGGTGCAGTTCGGTCACCGGGGCGTTGCGTGCCTCGGCCTCGCGCAGCGCGGTCTCGGCCTTGCGGGCCGCGCCGAGCAGATGCCCGCGCTCCGCGGCCGCGGCCACGTCGGCCGCGTGCTTGTCGAGGGACTCCTGGCTGGGCTTGTACATTCCTTAGTCCTGTCCCGTCTGTCTCGTTGTCCGCAGAGTAGATTACGCCTCCGAGACGCTCCTTGCGGATCCAGACGGCTATGTTCGCAGTTTCCGCTGCCAGGACAGCGAAAACTGCGAACTTAAGCGCGAAGGCCGGCTGCTACTTGCCGGTCCACTGGGGGGCACGGCGCTCGGCGAACGCCGTGGCGCCCTCCTTGGCGTCGGCGCTGGCGAACACGGTCCCGACGGCCTCGGCGTGGGCCTTCTTGACCTCGGCGACCGGCTCGAACGCCGCCGCCCGCACCAGCTGCTTGGACGCCTGCACGCCCAGCGGGCCGTTCTCCGCGATCTTCTCGGCTAGCGCGATGGCCTTGTCGACCACTTCTTCCGCCGGGGCGACCGCGTTGATCAGGCCGAGCTGGGCCGCTTCCGCCGGGGTGATGTACTCACCGGTCAGCGTCAGCTCCAGGGCCTTGGCCAGGGGGATGCGGCGGGCCAGGTACATGCCGCCGCCGGCCGCGAACAGCCCCCGCTTGACCTCGGGCAGGCCGACCTTCGCGTTCTCGGCCACGACGGCCAGGTCGCAGGCCAGGACCAGCTCCAGGCCGCCGGCGACCGCGGTCGCCTGCGCCGCGGCGATAACCGGCACCTTGCAGGTGCTCTCGCCGGACAGGAACGCGCTGAAGGCGGTCATCGCCTCGGTGTCGCTGGCCTCCGGGCCCATGTCGCCGCTGGCGAACGCCTTCAGGTCCATGCCCGCGCAGAACGCCTTCTCCCCGGTGCCGGTCAGCACGACCGCGCGGATGCCGGGGTCGGAGTCCGCCGTCAGCATCGCGCGGCCGATGCCGGCCATGACGGCGCCGTTCATCGCGTTGCGCTGCTCGGGCCGGTTGATGCGGACGAGGAGCACGTGGCCCCGTCGTTCGGTTACGAGCTGCTGCTCGTCGCTCATGTGCTGGTCAACCCTTCCAGATGCTTACTTGGCCCGCAGGCGCGCGGCGCCGTCAAGGCGGATGGTCTCGCCGTTAAGGTAGCTGTTGGACAGGGCCTCGGCCGCCAGCGACGCGAACTCGTCGGCGCTGCCCAGGCGCTTGGGGAACAGGAGGTCCCGCTTGAGGGTCTCCTTGAACTGCTCGGAGGCCTCGCCCTCGCCGTAGATGGGGGTGTCGATGAGGCCCGGGGCGATCGTGTTGACGCGGACCCCGACCGCTCCCAGGTCACGGGCGACCGGCAGGGTCATGCCGACGATGCCGCCCTTGGACGCGGAGTAGGACGCCTGGCCGATCTGGCCGTCGAACGCGGCGACCGACGCGGTGTTGACGATCGCGCCGCGCTCGCCGTCCTCGTTCAGGGGCTCGGTGTCGCGCATGGCGGTGGCGGCGATCCGGATGAAGTCGAAGGTGCCGACCAGGTTGATCTCGACGACCTTCTTGAACGCGCCCAGGTCGTGGGCGGTCTCGACGCCGCCGCGGCCGACCGTCCGCTGGGCCCAGCCGATCCCGGCGCAGTTGACCAGGGCCCGCAGCGGGCCGAGGGTCTTCGCCTGCTCGACGGCGGCGGTGATGTCGTCGGTGCTGGTGACGTCGACGTGCGCGAACACGCCGCCGATCTCTTCGGCGACGGCCTTGCCCTTGTCGTCGGCGAGGTCGGCGACCAGTACCTTGGCGCCCCGCTTGGCCAGTTCCCGGGCGGTGGCGGCACCGAGGCCGGACGCGCCGCCGGTCACGATCGCGGCGATCCCCTGAAGTTCCATGATGACCTCTTCCTTAAGGCGGATACTGCCGGGTAACTTAGCGTGCGACCGGTCGTTCCGTCCACCGCTATGCCCCGGGTGCCCGAAGTCGGGGGCCGTCGGTCAGGCGATGGCCTCGAACAGGCTGAAGCCGGCCAGTACCAGCATGATGACAGCGGCGACGCGGGTGATCCACTGCAGCGGGATCAGCTTGAGCAGGCCGCGACCGCCGGCGATGGCGATCCCCGCCACCGCCCACAGGCCCAGGACCGCGCCGACGACGACCGACACCGGGTCGTGGTACTTGGCGGCGAGGCTCGCGGTGGCCAGCTGGGTCAGGTCGCCGAACTCCGCGATCAGGATCACGCCGAAGCCGGTCCACGCCACCCGCCAGAACGACGGCTCCTTCCCGTGAAGCTCCACGTGCTCGTCATCGTCCTCGCCGTCGCGGCCGCGCAGCATCAGCACCCCGCCGATCGCGAACAGCGCCGCGACGATCCCCTCCAGCGGGCGGTGGGGGAGCAGGGTCAGCAGGCTCCCGGCCGCGACCGCCAGGCAGGCATGCGCCGCGAACGCCGCGGCGACCCCGGCGAACACCCAGGACGGCCGGTACCGGCTGCCCAGCACCAGGCTCGCCAGCGCCGTCTTGTCCGGAAGCTCCGCGAAGAAGATGACCGCGAACACGGTCGCGATGACAGAGACGCTTATCAGGACTGGCTCCTCCGTAGGTTCCGGGCCAGGTCACGCCCTCCTCGCTGCGTCCACTATAACGGGTGAGACGTCTGGGCATTCCCGTGGGGAGGCGGCCCCTACGGCTGGTAATCCGGCGGTTGCCTGACTGTCACCGGCTTTTCCCGCGATGTATGGTGAATCGGTGTCTTTCGATGTCTCTCGCGTGCGCGCCGCATATCCCGCCCTCCGGGACGGAAACGCCTATCTGGACGGGGCCGCGGGGACCCAGGTCCCGGAACCGGTCATCGAGGCGATCGCCGGGGCGTACCGCGCCGGGATCGGCAACGTCCACGGCGCGTTCGCGGCCAGTGACCGCTCCGGCGCGATCGTGGCCGCGGCCCGGGCGGCGGTGGCGGACCTGGTCGGCGGCGATCCCGGGGGAGTGATCTTCGGCCCGTCCGCGACCGCGCTGACCTACCGGATGGCGGCCGTCCTGTCGCGCCGGTGGGCACCCGGCGACTCGATCGTGGTCTCCCGCCTCGACCACGATTCCGACATCCGCCCGTGGGTGCAGGCCGCCGACCGGGCCCACGTGACCGTGCGCTGGGCCGACGTCGACCCGTCGACCGGCGAGCTTCCGGCGGGCCAGTACGAGCACCTGATCGACTCCCGGACCCGCCTGGTCGCGGTGACCGCGGCCAGCAACATTCTCGGCACCCGCCCCGACGTCCCCGCGATCGCGGAGATCGCCCGCCGGGCGGGCGCCCTGGTGTACGTGGACGGCGTCCACGCCACCCCGCACGGCCCCGTGTCGGTGTCGGACCTGGGGGCGGACTTCTACGCGACCAGCGCCTACAAGTGGGGCGGTCCCCACGTGGCTTCGGTGATCGCGTCCCCGGACCTCCTGGAGCCGCTGCGCCCGGACAAGCTCGTCCCGTCCCCGGACGACGTCCCCGACCGGTTCGAGCTCGGCACCCTGCCCTTCGCCGACCTCGC
>WRBL01000095.1 GCA_009784565.1 Streptosporangiales bacterium
CTGTCCCGCGATGACTTCTGGGCCCGCCCGCATGAGCGCCGGCACGCGGCCTACGCGCGACTGCGGGCGATGACGGCCCCACTGTTCTTCGAGGCGCCGCCGTCGCCGTACGGGAAAGACGAGGGAGGTTACTACGCCCTGGTACGGCACGCGGACATAGTGGAGGCCAGTCGCAATCCCCGGATATTCTCCTCGGCTTCGGGGACGACGAGCATTACCGATCGCCCGGCCGAGATGAATGAGTTCTTCGGCTCGATGATTCACATGGACGATCCCCGGCACGGGAGGCTGCGCCGCATCGTGTCCCGGGGATTTACCCCGCGGATGATCCGGAAATTCGAGGAGGACGTCCAGAAGGCGGCCGCCGCGATCGCGGGTAAAACGCTGGCGGCGGGCACGGGAGAATTCGTGGCGGACGTCGCCGCGCGCCTTCCCCTCAAGGTCATCTGCGACATGATGGGCGTCGGCGACGAGCATTACGACATGGTGCTGCGCGCCTCCATCATCATCCTCGCCGGAGGGGACCCGGAACTCGTCAGCCAGGACATGGACACCGCCCGCGCGCAGCTCATGGAATCCGTCCAGGCGATGACCGGGCTGATGCGGACGCTGGCCGCCGAGCGCGAGGCCGGGCCCCGTGACGACCTGATCTCCGCCCTGGTGTCCGCCAACGTCGACGGCGAACGGCTCACCCCGGAGGAACTGGGGTCCTTCTTCATCCTGCTGACGGTGGCCGGCAACGAGACTACCCGGAACGCGCTCTCCCACGCGCTGGTCCTGCTCACCGAGCATCCTGACCAGCGCGAGTTCCTCATGGCGGATTTCGAGGGACGGATCGACGCGGCCGTCGAGGAGGTCATCCGCTACGCCTCGCCGATCATCTGGATGCGCCGCACGGTAACCGCCGACACGGTCCTGAACGGGCAGTCCTTCGCCGAAGGCGACAAGGTGCTGATGTTCTACCAGTCCGCCAACCGCGACGAGGCCGTGTTCACCGACCCGGACCGGTTCGACATCACGCGATCCCCCAACCCGCACGTGGGCTTCGGCGGCCCGGGCCCGCACTTCTGCCTCGGCGCCCACCTCGCCCGGCGCGAGATCCGGGTGATGCTCCGCGAACTGCTCACCCGGGCACCCGCGGTCCGCGCCTCCGGGGACCCCGCCTACCTCCGCTCCAGCTTCCTCAACGGCATCAAACGCCTTCCCTACGAGTTCTAGCGGCCCTCTGAGCCGCTAGCCTCCGGGCATGGAAGACACCTGGGCAACGGTCGCGGAGCTGAGGAACTGGCTGGACGGGCACAGCACGCTGCCGCCGGAGACCGAGCGACTGCTCCGGATCATGAAGCTGTCCGAGGAGAGCGGCGAGGTCGCCCAGGCGGTCATCGGGGTGACCGGGCAAAACCCGCGCAAGGGGATCACGCACACCTGGGACGACGTTCAGGCCGAACTGTGCGACGTGATCCTCACCGGGATGGTCGCGCTGGCCACGCTCACGCCGGATCCGCAGCAGACCTTCGACGCCCACCTGGCCCGTGTCCGCGACCGGTCGCTCCGCGCCCCCGGGTAACCGTCGCGGGCCCGCCTCGATGACGGCACGGACTTCGGCTTCGGTGACCTGGGGCCCGAAGTCGGTGACGGCCCAGGTCAGGCCCGCCTGCTCCCAGGGACCGAGGTCGGTGCCCGGCGGGAAGTCCGCGATCAGGTCGAATGACTCGCCGCCGGGACGGCTCTCGCTAATCGAGGCGGCCAGCTTCGCCAGTTCCTCCGGGCCGGGCACGCCGATCGGGAAGTAGCCGTCCCAGCGCAGTGCCCGGTTCAGCGGCCGGCGGTTCGGCCACTCTCCCGCGATCCACACCGGAGGCCGGGGCCGCTGCGCCGGAAGCGGCTCGAATTCCCCGGCCCAGTACCCGGCCAGGGCTTCCAGCCCCTGGTCGAGCAGGCGGGCGCGCTCCCGCGGGTCGGCCACTTCCCCGAACGGCTCGTACTCGTTGTTGCGGGGACTGCCGAGGCCGGCCCCGAAGATCAGCCGGCCGGAGCTGAGCAGGTCCAGCGTGGCGGTCTCGCGGGCCAGCTTGTGAACCCGGCGGCGCGACGGCGGCGTCACCATCGGGCCGATCACCACCCGGGAGGTGGCGCACGCCACCGCCGCCAGCGTCACCCACGGATCGGCGACCGCTTTCACCGGCGGCCGGTAGGCGATGTGATCCCAGACGAAGAATCCGTCCCAGTCCTTCTCCTCGGCCCGCGCGGCCAGCTGTGCCACCACCCGCGGGTCCGAGAGTTCCCCGAACGGCGCGATGTCGATCGCGTGCTTCATGAGGCGAGCGTAGCCGTAGAAAACCCGTTGCCGCACCGGCACGGCACGATCGGCGCCGGGCGCGATGTCACCCTGGTGTCGGCTTATGTTCGCGATCGCTGTCGTTATGGCAACGGAAACAGCGAACTTAGCGACGGGGGTGCGGGGTGAGCGACGGGGGTGCGGGGTGAGCGGCGGCAACCGGCAGGCCGAACGGATCGCCCCTGGCCTGGTGTTGGTATGATCATGGCTCTCTTTGAGCGCGGATGACATCGATGTCACGAACTCGGGTGCGGCCGCTGACCTGCATGCCGACGAGGTGGGAAGGGTGGGATGTGAACGAGCACGACATCCTGGTCGTCGGAGGCGGCATCGGGGGAATCGCGACCGCGCTGGCCCTCGGCCTCGCCGGGCACACGGTCCACCTGACCGAGCAGGCGCCGGCCTTCAGCGAGATCGGCGCGGGCCTCCAGCTCGGGCCGAACGCCATCCGCTCCTTCGACCGGCTCGGCGTCTGGTCCTCCCTGAAGAAGCTCGCGGTCACCCCGCGGTCCGCCCTGATCATGCACGCGGTCACCGGCGAGCGGCTGACCCGGATCGACTACGGCGCCCCGTTCACCGAGCACTACGGGTACCCGTACGTCGTCGCCCACCGGCACGACGTCCTCAACCAGCTGCTGGCCGCGGCCGAGGCGGCCCCGACGGTCACGCTGGAGACCGGCCGCCGGGTCGAGACGGTCGCCGAGGGCCCGGACGGGGCGGCCGTCACGTTCGCGGACGGCTCGTCCACGACGGCCCGGGTCGTGGTCGGCGCCGACGGCATCCGGTCCCGCACCCGCCTCCTGCACGACGACAGCGAGCCGCTGTTCACCGGCCAGGTCGCGTTCCGCGGCACGGTGCCGATGGCGGACATCCAGCTCGACGTCGACCCGACGGACATGATCCTCTGGATCGGCCCGAACCGGCACCTGATCCAGTACCCGGTCCGCGGCGGCGACCTCTACAACCTGGTCGCGGTCATGGAGAGCCACTGGGCCGCCGCCGGGCGCGACGACTGGGGCTCGCGCGAGGAGCTGGACGAGGTCTACGCCGACAGCTGCGAGCCGGTGAAGAAGGCGCTGTCCCTGTTCGACAACCACAAGCCGTGGCCGATCTACGACCGGGACCCGCTGCCGGGCTGGTCCACCGACCACACTGTCCTGATCGGCGACGCCGCCCACGCCATGCGCCAGTACCTCGCGCAGGGCGCCTGCCAGGCCCTCGAGGACGCGCTCGTGCTCGCCCAGGAGCTGACCCGGACCCCGGACCGGCCGCGGGAGGCGTTCACGCGCTACGAGGGCCGCCGCCTGGAACTGGCCACCAAGTGCCAGGAAGTGGCGCGGCCCTGGGGCGACCTGTGGCACACCCTCGACAACACGACGCAGGTGCTGCGGGACAAGTACTTCCGGCTTCGCGCCGACGACGACTACTCCGAGTTCGACTGGCTGTACTGCGACAACGTCGGTTCCGGCGTCCCTCACCTCTCCTGAAAGGCACCGACATGCGCTTCGCCAGCCTCATCCACGAAGGCCGCACGGTCGTGGCGGCGGTGACGGACGACGGCTTCCGTGACCTCACCGCCCTGGCGCCGACCCTCACCGGCCTCCTGCCCCGCCTGGACGCGCTGACCGCGGCGCAGGTCGCGGACCAGCCGCTGCTGCCCGGCGACCCGGCGTACGCCCCGCTCATCCCCCGGCCCGGCAAGATCGTCGCCGCGCCGGTGAACTACACCGACCACAAAGAGGAGATGAAGCAGGCCGGCGACGTGTCGGCCCTCGGCTTCTTCCTGAAATCCCCGTCGTCGGTGATCGGCCACGGCGGGACCGTACGGCTGCCCTACTCCGACCGCCGGTTCGACCAGGAGGGCGAGCTCGCCCTGGTCGTCAAGAAGCGGGCCCGCAACATCCGCGCCGACGACTTCGAGGCCTACGTCGCCGGGTACACCTGCCTGCTCGACATCACCATGCGCGGCGGCGAGGACCGCTCCGCGCGCAAGTCGTTCGACACCTTCAGCCCCGTCGGCCCGCACCTGGTCACCCCGGACGAGATCGGGGACCTGCGGGCGCTGACGCTGCGCTGCTCGGTGAACGGGACGCTGCGCCAGGACGCCGACATCGCCGAGCTGATCTGGGACGTGCCGGCCTTCCTCGCCTACGCGTCCTCGGTCACCACCCTCGAGCCCGGGGACATCGTCTCCACCGGGACGCCGGCCGGGGTGGGGGTCATCGGCGACGGCGACTCCGTCGAGGTCACCATCGGCCAGATCGGGACCCTCGCCGTGTCGGTCTCCAGCCGCGACGCCGTCCCGTGTCCCACCGGCGGCGCGGACTCCGGGCCGAAGGCGCCGGAGAAGCTGACGCCGGTCCGCGACCGCGGCACGGCCGCGCGGTAGCCGGCCGGGGGGTCAGTCCGCCAGGTCGAGGGCGGCGCCGACGACGGAGTCCGCGTCGATGCCGTGCCAGCGGTAGACGCTGTCCAGGTCGCCGGACTGCCCGAAGCGGGTCACTCCCAGGTGCGCGGCCGGGACCCGGTTGACTCCGGCGAGGAACGCGAGGGTGTGCGGGTGGCCGTCGAGGACGGTGACCATCGGCGCGGAGCGCTCGGCGGGCAGGACCGTGCCGAGGATCCACTCCGGCGCCGGCGACAGGCCCCGGCGGGCCTGGAGAGCGTCGAACAGCAGCCCGGCCGAGGTGACGACGATGACGTCGGGCCGGTGCCCCTGGGCTTCCAGGCGCCCGGCCGCGGCGAGGGCCTCGGTGACCATCGCGCCCATGGCGCAGATCGTGACCGTGGGGGTCCCGGCGGACCGGCGCAGCGTGTAGGCGCCGGCGACGACGTGGCGCCGCCGGCGCTCGCGGGCGGCCGGGTCCTCCGGGATCGCGGCGAGCGTCTGGTCGACGGGCCGGGTGGACAGCCGCAGGTAGGCCGAGCGGCCTCCGGGACGGCCGAGCTGCGCCATGGCGGCCAGGAGGACCCACTCGGTCTCGAGCGCGAACGCGGGCTCGTAGGCGATCAGTTCGGGCTGTTCCAGCCCGATGGAGGCGGTCGTGATCGACTGGTGGGCGCCGCCTTCCGGGGCGAGGGTGACGCCCGAGGGGGTGCCCGCCAGGATCGACTGGCCGCCGGCGTACATGCCGAACGACCAGGGCTCGAGCGCCCGCTCGATGAACGGGTCGTACAGCACGCCGACCGGGATGAGCGGCTGGCCCCAGCGGCTCCAGGTGGCGCCGAACTCCCCCAGCGCGCCGACGAGGTTGACCTCGGAGATGCCGAGCTCGAGGTGGCGGCCCTCGGGGCGTTCCCGCCAGTGCAGCAGCGTCTCGCTGTCGTCGCCGAACCAGTCCCGGCGCTCGGCGGGGGCCCAGACCCCGGCCTTGTTGATCCAGCCGGCGATGTTGGTGGTGGAGCTGACATCGGGGCTGAGCGTGACGATCCGCTCGGCCGCCTCCGGGGCGGCCCGGCTGACGTCGAGCAGGGCCCGGCCGAGCGCCGCCTGGGTGGTGGCGGTGCCCTTCGGCGTCCGCCCCAGGTCGGCGGGCAGGTCACAGGCGGGCGCCGCGGGCACCGGCGGCCGGCGCAGGCGCGCCGCCGTCTGCTCGCACGCCACGGCCTCGGCGCTGCCGGGCGCGAAACCGGCCCACGGGTCGTCGGGGGAGACGCCCACGCGGGCGGCCAGGTCAGCGAGCTGGGTCCCGGTCAGCAGCGCCGAGTGATTCTGCGGGTGCCCCTCGGTCGCCAGCCCGTGTCCCTTGACCGTGTAGGCGAAGATGACGGTCGGCCGGGTGTCGTCGATGGCGCCGAGTGCCTCGTCGAGGGCCCGCACGTCGTGCCCGCCCAGGTTGCGGATCGCCGCGGTGAGCTCGTCGTCCGGCAGCGGCTTGATGAGCGCGGCGATCCCCCCGGAGTCCGGGCCGGCGCCGGGAAGACGGTCGCGCAGTTCGGGCGGGGTGCACCGCAGGAGCCGCTGGTACTCGGGGTTGGTCATCTCGTCGATGCGGCGGCGCAGCGCCTCGCCGCCCGGCTGTTCGAACAGTCCGGTCAGCCGGGCGCCGTACTTGACGGTGAGGACCTGCCAGCCGGCGGCGGCGAACATGCCCTCCAGCCGGGGCGTGCCCATGTTCGGGACGACCCGGTCCAGGGACTGGCGGTTGAGGTCGACGATCCACACCACCTCGCCGAGCTCGGCGACGAGGGGGTCGATGATCGCCTCCCACACGGCGCCCTCGTCCAGTTCGGCGTCGCCGAGCAGGGAGTACTGGCGGCCGCCTCCGGCCCCGCCGAAGTGGGAGTCGACGTACCGGCGGGCCAGGGCGCCCCAGACCGGCGCGGTCGCGCCGATGCCGACCGACCCGGTGGAGTAGTCGACTCCGTCGGGGTCCTTGGAGCGGCTCGGGTAGGACTGAAGGCCGCCGAACTCGCGCAGCCGGGTCAGGTAGGACGGGTCCAGTTCGCCGAGCAGGTACTTGATCGCGTGCAGCACCGGGGAGGCGTGCGGCTTGACCGACACCCGGTCCTCCGGGCACAGGTGCTCGAACCACAGGGTGGTCATGATCGCCGTCATCGACGCCGACGACGCCTGGTGGCCGCCGACCTTCAGGCCGGTGGGGTTGGGCCGGACCCGGTTGGCGTGGTCGATGATCGCCGTCGAGAGCCACCGGACGCGCCGCTCCACCGAGTCCAGCAGTTCCGCGCGGTCGGCTCCAACGGGCATCGTGACCTCCTGACCAGGGCAATTCTCGCCTCATTGAACCCACACCATCGCGTTATGCGCAAGTGAGGACGATATAATTGCGCGGATCGCTCAACTTGTCCCTGAGCCCGGCCGGGAGGCTGACCAGAATGCGTTCCCTCGACGCCCTCGACGCCAGGCTGCTGCGGGCGCTGGCCGGGGCCCCGCGGGCGACCGTGCAGGCCCTCGCCGCGGCCACCGGCGCGGCGCGCAACACCGTCCACGCCCGGCTGGCCCGCTTCGAGGACGAGGGCGTGCTCCGCTCCTTCGAGCGCCGGATCGACCCGGCCGCCCTCGGGTACTCCCTCACCGCCTTCATCAGCATCACCGTGGCCCAGCAGCGTCTCGACGAGGTCGGGGAGGCCCTGTCGGGGATCCCCGAGGTGCTGGAGGTCTTCGGGATCAGCGGCGGAGCCGACCTGCTCACCCAGGTCGCCGCCCGCGACGCCGACGACCTGTACCGGGTCGCGGGCCAGATCCTCGCGACGCCGGGCGTGGAGCGGACCGAGACGTCGCTGGCCATGCGCCACCTGGTGCCGTTCCGGCTGGCCCCGCTCCTGGAACGGCTCGCGGACCGCGCCTGAGGGCCCGCGCTGGAACCTCGATCCGTTATGGATAATCGGGGGTATGTCGTCGAACCTGCGGGCCATTGATTTCCACGTCCACCTGCCCACGCCGGACTGGCTGGACGGAAGCATGATCGGGTACGTGGAGGTAGCCGAGGCGTACTTCCGGTCGAAGGTCGAGCGGCAGTCCCTGGAGCAGCTCGCGGGCAAGTACCGCGACCTCAACGCCAAGGCGGTGCTCCTGGCCTGGGACGCCGAGACCGCGACCGGGCGCCCGCGGGTGCCGAACGAGACCGTGGCCGCCGCCGTCCGCGACTTCCCGGACGCGTTCACCGGCATCGGGTCGGTCGACCCGCACAAGGGACCGGACGCCGTCGAGGAAATCGCCAACATCGCCAGGCTCGGGCTGCGGGGCGTGAAGTTCCACCCGTCGCTGCAGGCGTTCTCCCCCGATGACCCGCAGTTCGACCCGATCTGGGCGGCGTGCGAGCGGCACGGCCTGCTCGCCCTGTTCCACACCGGCACCAGCGGGATCGGCGCCCGCCAGCCCGGCGGGCAGGGCATCCGGATCGACTACGCGCACCCGCTCAAACTCGATGCCGTCGCGGCCGCCCACCCGGACCTAACGGTGGTGGCGGCGCACTTCGGGTGGCCGTGGCACATGGACCTGCTCGCGATCGCGCTGCACAAGACGAACGTCTACATCGACATCTCCGGCTGGGCGCCCAAGCGGATCCCGTCCGAGGTGGTCCGCGAGCTCAAGGGCCGCCTGAAGGACCAGTTCGTGTGGGGCTCGGACTTTCCCTTCATCGACCCGCGGCGCTGCCTGGCCGAGGTCGATGAGCTGGGCCTCGGCACTGAGACACTGCTGCACGACAACGCCGCGCGGATCCTGAAGCTGTAAGGAGGTCACGGCAGCCTCGCCCCCGCCCGACACGCCCGGGATCCCGGCGCGCGGATTTGGACCGTCGCGGAACCGGCAACCGCGCGGCCGCCGCGCCAGCACAGCGCCCGCAAACGCTCTCACCTGCAATTTCTCTTGATTGTTTCTGAAGCTTCGTGTGCGGGACTGCTAATTTCGTGGGCCGCGGAGGCGCGACACGCGCTCCGACCTCGGAATCGCTCTTGAATGGGACATAGCGTGTGAAAATCTTGCCTGTCAGTTACCGGGCGCTGACCGCCGGCCTCGTCCTGGGCACCGCGCTGGCCGCCGGCGCCTCCGGTGCCGCGCCCGCCGCCGCCGCTGGCACCCCCACGACGATCACCATCACCGCGGGCGGGGACCGCACCACCGACACCGCGGTGAGCGGGCTCGGAGGCGTGACCTTCCAGGTACAGGGCGACGCGACGCCCGAGCAGTGCACGACTGACGCGACCGGCACCTGCACCGTGACCGTGGACGGCGGCAAGGCCTACACGATCACGGAAGCCTCTCCCGACCCGGCGGGCTGGTACTCCAACCCGCAGCTCGGCGTCGGCTCGCTGACCTCCGTGAAGCCGGCCGATTACACGACCGTCACCACGCCGAAGGTCACCGCCGGCCAGCAGGTCAGCATCCCGGTCCCGGCCACGAACTCCACGTCCGCCACCACCGGCCGCAGCGGCGTGTGGGCGCTGTCCCGCAACGACCCGTCGATGCCCGCCGTGTGCGGCCTGCGGGTCGCCCTGCTCTTCGACCTGTCCAGCTCGATCACGTCGCCGACGAACCACCTGCCGGACTACAAGACGGCCGCCACCGGTTTCGTGAACGCGCTGCGCGGCACCCCCGCCAGCGTCGGCCTCTACACCTTCGGCACCGCCGCCCCGGCCGCGAACACGAGCGGGACGAACAACACGAACCTTCCCCTGACCTCCGTCGCCAGCGGCACGGGCGCGGACGCCGTCAACGCCAAGATCAACGGCCTGGGCGTGCCGAGCGGCAGCTACACCAACTGGGACTCCGGGCTCTGGCAGATCGCCAACAGCCCCACGAAGTACGACGCCGTCATCGTGCTCACCGACGGCGACCCGACGAAGTACGGGACCGGCGGCACCGGCGGAACATCCGGCGGGACCACCCGGTTCGCCGAGACCGAGAACGGGATCTTCTCCGCCAACGCCCTGAAGGCCAAGGGCACCCGGGTCATGGCCGTCGGCATGGGCGTCACCGACCCCGGCTCCATCGACAACCTTCGGTCGATCTCCGGCCCGACATCGGGCTCGGACTACTACACCTCCGACTTCAGCGCCCTGGGCGACGTGCTCAAGGGCATCGTGGCGAAGAACTGCAACGGCACCATCAACGTGGTCAAGAACGTGATCCCGGGCTCAAACCCCGGGGACACCTCCGCCGCGACGCCCGCGCCGGGCTGGACCTTCAACGAGACGCAGCCCACCGCCACCGGCGTCACCGGGGACAGCGGCGGCACCAGCTTCAGCACCGGGCTGAGCACCGACCCGACCACGATCACCGAGGCCCAGCAGCCCGGGTACACGATGGCCCCGCAGGGCAGTCCGGCGAAAAACGCCACCTGCGTGAACAACACGACCGGCCAGCCGGTGCCGGTGACCGACGCGCCGGACGGGTTCACCGTCACGCCCGATCCCCAGGGCATCATCAGCTGCACGGTCTACAACCAGGAGCAGCCCGCGCCGGCGGCCCCCGACCCTGCCTCCGTCGTCGTCGACAAGACCTGGGTCATCAACGGCAAGACGTATCCCGGCGGCAGCCAGGATCCCAATTTCCAGGCCCTCCCGGAGCTGAACCCCATCTACCCGGCCGACACCGCGCCGGCCTGGGGCCAGGTCTACAACGGCTATAAGGCGGGTGACACCGTCACCGTCGGCGATCTGCCCGAGGTGCCCGTGGGCTGCCGGGAAGCGGAGAGCGGGGACCTGGGAGACCAGACGCTGACCGCCGGGCTGAACACGTTCCACGTCACGAACACGCTGACCTGCACCTCGCGGCTGACCCTGTCCAAGCAGGTCGACAACCCGTACCCGGGCGTCACGGATCCCGCCTCGCCGGACTCGTGGACGCTGGAGGCCCGCGCCGGCGACCAGTCCCCGCCCGCGGAGTCCGGCACCAGCGGCGTGTCCGCGGTGGTCGACCCGGACACCCGGTACACGCTGTCGGAATCGGGGGTCCCCGGCTACGCGCCGCACGTCGACCCGGACACGACCGTCGCGGACGGCGCGACGGGATCCTGGCAGTGCGAGCAACTGCTGACTCCCCGACTGCGTGCCGTCGGCGGCACGCGCGGCCTGGAGACCTTCGCCGGCGGCGACGGCACGGTCTCGCTCCCGCCCGGCACGGTGGCCCAGTGCACCCTGCACAACAGCCCCGAGCCGGCGCACCTGACCCTGGTCAAGCACGTCGTCAATGACGACGACGGGAACGCCGTACCCGATGACTGGACCCTGCTCGCCTCGCCCCGGACCCGGGAGTCCCTGCCCACCGGAGGCGGCATCGAGGGCAAGAGTGGCAGCGCCCAGGTCACCGACGTCGCGATCAGCCCGGGAACTCCGTACCTGCTCGCGGAGTCCGGCGGGAAATCCGGCTACAAGCGCACCGGGCTGGAATGCCAGGGCGCGGACCTGCGAGACGGCCAAATCACCGCAGGCATCAACGCTCACGTGACCTGCGTGTTCACGAACACTGAGGAAAAGAAGGCACACCCGCCGAAGCCGCCCAAGCCCCCCAAGCGGCCGAAGCCGCCGAAGCCGGGCAAGCCCTGCCACTCCGAGGGACACTGCCGACCCGGGAAGCCCGGCAAGCCGGGGAAGCCCGTTGTCCCGGTGACCGGCTAACGCGGCCCCTCGTCGGTCACGGACCGGACCGCGGCCTCGGACGGCCGCGGTCCGGATCCGGGCTCATCTAACCCACCCGGCCGTCCCAGGTGCGGGCGCCGCGCAGGACGTCACCGAACGGCTTGCGGGTGTCGAAGGCGGGCTCGCGCGGGAGTCCGAGCACGCGTTCGCTGATCGTGTTTCGCTGCATCTCGTTCGTGCCTCCGGCGATCGCCATGAAGCGGCCGTTCAGCAGTCCGGCCGCGGCACTGGCGCCGGGCCCGCCGTCCCCGGTCCAGGTCAGCGCGGCGTCCCCGCCGATCCGCATGGCGAGGGCGGCCCGGGCGGGCTCGAACGTGCCGGCGGCCAGCTTGCCGTAGGAGGCGAGGCTCGCGGCGGCCGCGGGGCTGGCCCGCATCAGCGCCCCGAGCCGGGTGCCGAACGCGTCCCGGACCAGGTCATCGACGTGCGCCCTTGTGATGAGGTCGCAGGCCAGGGGGTCACCGGACCGCCCGGCCTCGGCCGCCAGGGCGGCGAGGTCCGGGGCGATGGCGGTACGCCGCTTCTTCGGTTTGCCGGACGTCCCGGCGCCGCCGCCCCGCTCGTAGAAGAGCATCGTCTGGGTGACGGCCCAGCCGCCGTTCAGCGGGCCGATCATGTCGTCGTCGGTCAGCTCGACGTCGTCGAAGAACTCCTCGCAGAAGTCGGCGTCCCCGGTGATCTGCCGGATGCGCCGGACCGTGACGCCTCTGGCCCGGGTGGGTACGGCGAACCACGTGAGGCCCCGGTGCTTCGGCGCGTCCCAGTCGGTGCGGGCCAGGCACATGCCGTAGTCGGCGTAGTAGGCGCCGCTGCTCCAGATCTTCGATCCGTTCAGGTGCCAGCGGCCGTCGCTGTCGCGTTCGGCCCTGGTGCGGACGCCGGCCAGGTCGGACCCCGCCTCGGGTTCGGAGAAGAATTCCACGAAGATCTCGTCGCCGGCGAGCATCGCGGGGATGTGCCGGCGCAGGAACTCCGGGGAGGCGTGAGCGAGCATCGTCGGGGCGCAGACGCCGAGGCTCGTCTTGCCCGCGAGCCCGAAGTCCGGCAGCAGGAACCGCCGCGCCTCTTCCCCGAAGACCCGCTCGTGGGCGGAATCGAGTCCCTGGCCGCCGTATTCGGCCGGCCAGGTGATGCCCGCGTAGCCGGCCTCGAAGAGGCTCCGCTGCAGACGGCGCTGGATGGTGACGGTCTCCGGGGTGAACTCGCGGCCCGGGTCGAGCCCGCTGACCGCGTGCTTGCTGGTCCGGGGTTCCAGATGTGACTCCAGCCAGGCGCGGAGCCGTGCCCGGTAGCCGTCGAGATCGGCCGGGGCCGCCGCCGGGGGGCCGGGGGTCAGCGGGACGGTCATCAGCTTGCCTCCGCGAGATCCCGTAGGTGCTGACGGTGCTGTTCCGGCGGGCCGAACTCGGTCGCCGCGGCGCTCAGGCGCCGCAGGTACAGGTGCTGGTCGTGTTCCCACGTGTAGCCGATGCCGCCGAGGACCTGGAAGCAGTTCTGCGCCACTTCGGTGCCCCGTTCCGCGGTGAAGGATTTCGCGGCATGGGCCAGGGCAAGGCCATCTGGCGTGCCGCTGCCCAGCGCCTCGGCGGCGGCACTGACGATGCCCTTCGACATCTCCAGCCAGAGGCTGGTGTCGGCCAGGAGGTGCTTTACCGCCTGGAACGACCCGACCGGGCGTCCGAACGCGATCCGCGAGCGCGCGTGCTCGACGGTCAGGCGGAAGTCAGCGTCCATCGCACCGGTCGCGTCCGCGGCCGACAGGACGGCGGCCACGGCCAGCTGCTCGTCGAGGAGTCGCCGGGCCTGCCCGCCCGCCGGGCCGACGACGGCATCGGGGTGGACGCTCACGCTGTCCAGTTCGACGGAGTACCAGCGGCGGGTCAGGTCGAGACCGTCCCGGCGGCGGACGGTAAGGCCGGGGGCGTCGGCCGGGACGAGTACCTGCATCAGACCGTCGGGATGGCCGGCGGTGACGAGAAACCAGCCGCACTCCCCCGCGTCGGAAACGACCCCCGCGTCGCCGGCGAGGACAATTTCGTCAGCCGGGGCGGGGCCTGAGGCGACGGCGACGGCCCGGACCCCGGCGGACGTCCCGACGGCGGGCGGCAGCCAGGTCGCCCAGCTGCGGCCTTCGATGAGGGCGGCCAGGGTCTTGGCCTGAGTATCGGGGAGCCGGCCGGTCTCCGCCGCCCGGGACAGGGTCCGCACGACGATGCCGTGGCCGGTGAAGGGGCCTGGCTGCAGGCGCGCGCCGCGTTCGGCGGCCAGCATGGCCGCGTCAAGCAGGCCGTTTCCCGAGGCGCTGCCGCCGCCGTGGGCCTCGGCGGCGAGCAGGCCGAACCAGCCCAGTTCAGCCGCCGTGGACCGGTATTTCGCTCCGGGGCCCGGCCCTCCGTCAGCGAATGACCGCACGGCGGCGAGGGGGAACTCGGATTCGATCAGGCGCACGGTGGCGTCCCGGATGGAAGTCTGCTCTTCGGTTGTCGAGGGGATGAGATCGACGGTCACAGTCTCTCCTCAGCTGCCGGTGAAGCGGGGCGGGCGGTGTTCGAGGAACGATGCGATGCCTTCGGCCATGTCGCTCGTGCCGAACGCGATGTGCTGGGCGCGGGCCTCGTTCTCCACCGCGTCGGAGAAGCTGGCCGAGTCGCTGCTGTCCAGGAGCCTCTTGATGAGGCTGAGCGCGGTTGTCGGCCCGGACGCGAGCCGGCCGGCCCAGTCCAGCGCGGTCCCGGTGAGCTGTTCCGGGGCCACGACCTCGTTGACCAGGCCCCAGTCGAGCGCCTGGCTCGCGGGCACGGACTCCCCCAGGTAGGCCATCTGCTTGGCGCGGCGCAGGCCGATCTGCCGGGGCAGGCTCCAGGACGTGCCGCCGTCGAGAGCCAGCCCCCGTTTGACGAAGACCTCGCTGAACCGGGCCCGGTCGGAGGCGATGATCAGGTCGCAGGCGAGCGCGAGTCCGAGGGCCACGCCGACCGCGACGCCGTCGACGGCGGCGATCGACGGCTTCGGCAGGCGCTGCAGCCGGCCGATGATCTCGCCGACGGCGCGCATCTCGTGCAGGATCAGCTGCCGGGGGCCTCCGGTCAGCCCGCCTGTTCCCTGCTGCTTGCTGCCGTTGCCCTTCATCCCTCCGGACAGGTCGGCGCCGGAGGAGAAGTTGCCGCCGGCGCCGGTGAGCAGCAGGGCCCGGTCGGCGGGATTGTTCGCCATCTCGGTGAGGACCTGATCGAGAGCGGCCCAGTTCGCCGCGTTGAGCGCGTTCTTCTTCTCGGGCCGGTTGAACGTGACGATGACCAGGCCGTCACGGCGTTCGACCAGCGTTCCCTCGTCGCTGCCAGTCATGGGTGCCTCCAGTTACCCGGTCTCGTCAGGCGAGGCCGCTGATCGCGTAACGCTGCACGAACTTGCTGACCGACTGCGGGTCGTCGGCCTCGTGGGAGATCCCCGCCTGGAAGACCGTGAAGGACAGGAGGACCCGGGCCAGCCACTCGCCGGCGTCATCGATGTCCAGGTCCAGCCGGACCTCACCACGGTCGCGGGCCGCCACGATGTAGGGACGGAGAAACCCGGCGGTCCGGTGCAGGGCGTTCCGGCTCTCGTTGACCAGCATGCGGATCATCCCCGCCTGGGTGGCCATGGGACCGGCATCCGGGTGGATCGCCCGGATCGTCCGCTCCGAGAACTCCCCCAGCTGCGCGGCCAGAGTCGGCTGACGGTCCATGGCGCTGGCCGCGTCCTCGAAGAACCGCTGGGCGGTGCGCAGCATCAGCGCGTCGAACAGCACCTCACGGGACTCGAAGTACCGGTAGAGCGTGCCGCGGGCCACCCCGGCGCTCCGCGCCACGTCGGCCATGCTCGTCTTCCCCATCCCGACCCGCCGGACCAGCTCCTCCGTCGCGTCGAGCAGGCGTTCCTCGGCCGCCTTGTCCGGAGGAGCCCCGTCCCGGGAAGCGCGGGCCGGCCCGGCCTGCGCGCGCCAGTCTCCTGCTGTCACCACTGCCTCCATCGCCGCCCGCGACCGGCGTTCCGCGGCCGGCCCCGATGCCCGAAAGTCTCACGCTTCACTCTCTAGACAGTAGGGCTAAAAATGTCCTACTGTCCAGACAGATAGACACTATCTGTCTCATCGACTAAGTATGATCCGGTAGATCAAGCGCGGAGCGAACCAGTGCAGATTCAAGCCGCCGTCCTGAGACATCCCGACAAGCCGTTCGTCCTCGAGGACGTCGAACTCGACGACCCGGGCCCCGGAGAGGTTCTCGTCCGCATCGCGGGCGCCGGCCTGTGCCACACCGACCTGATGTACAGGAGCCTGCCCGAACTGCCCATGCCGATGATCCTCGGTCACGAGGGCTCGGGCGTCGTGGAGGCGGCAGGCCCCGGGGTGAGAAGGTTCGCGCCCGGCGACCACGTGGTCATGAGCTATGACTCCTGCGGGCACTGCCCGCAGTGCCTGGCCGCCGCCCCCTGCTACTGCGACGAGTTCATCGGCCGCAACTTCTCCGGGATGCGGCAGGACTTCTCCTCCGCGGCGCGCGACACGGCGGGGAGCCCGGTCGCCGCGCGGTGGTTCGGGCAGTCGTCGTTCGCCACCCACGCGCTCGCGACCGAGCGCAACCTGGTCGCCGTGGACACGTCGCTTCCGATCGAAACGCTCGGCCCGCTGGGCTGCGGCGTCCAGACCGGGGCCGGCTCGGTCCTGCTCGCGCTCGGCGTGCGCCCCGCGTCGACCATCGCGATCTTCGGCACCGGAGCGGTCGGCCTGTCGGCGGTCATGGCCGCCCGGGTCGCCGGCGCGTCGGAGATCATCGCGGTCGACCTGCACACGTCCCGCCGCGACCTGGCCCTGGAACTGGGCGCCGCCCGCGCGCTCGACGGCGCCGACCCGGACCTGGCCGCCGCCCTCGGGCAGGCCGACTACGTCCTGGACACCACCGGCGTGCCCGGTGTCATCGCGACCGCGGTCCGCGCCCTGCGCCCGGGCGGCAGCTGCGGGCTCCTGGGAGTCGGCGGCGGCCCCATCACGCTGGAGCCGGAAGGATTCGCCGGGCGCAGCATCCGCTACATCTTCGAGGGCGAGGCCGTCCCGCAGGCGTTCATCCCGACCCTGATCCGGCTGTGGCGGGAAGGCCGGTTCCCCTTCGACCGGCTCATCAAGACCTACCCGCTCAGCCCGGCCAACGAGGCCGAGCGCGACTCCGCCAGCGGCGGATGCGTCAAGCCCGTCCTGCTGCCGGAAACCTGAGAAAGGACGGTTCCATGCCCCTGACGATCGAGCAGGCCGGCCTCATGCTGGCCGACCCGCACGCCTACGCCGACGACAAGCGGCTGCACGACGGGCTCACCCTGCTGCGCCGGCGGGCACCGGTCCACCGCGTCGACGCGGACGGGTACCGGCCCTTCTACGCCCTGACCCGGCACGCGGACATCATGGCGGTCGAGCGCGACAACGCGCTGTGGCTGAATGAGCCGCGCCCGGTGCTGTCCAGCGCCGAATCCGAGCGCCGCGGCGAGGACTTCCAGGTCAAGACCCTCATCAACATGGACGATCCTCAGCACCGCGTGGTCCGGGCCATCGGCGCGGACTGGTTCCGGCCCCGGGCCATGCGCATGATGGAGGACCGGGTCAGGGAACTGGCCCGCCGGTACGTCGACACGATGGCGGACCTCGGCGGCGAATGCGACTTCGCCACCGACGTC
Organism: Streptosporangiales bacterium; assembly: GCA_009784565.1. Lineage (GTDB taxonomy): Bacteria > Actinomycetota > Actinomycetes > Streptosporangiales > Streptosporangiaceae > Trebonia. The sequence continues at coordinate 17,144 of WRBL01000095.1, forward strand.
GCCGTGCACTATCCGCTGTTCGTCATCATGTCGCTGCTCGGGCTGCCCGAATCCGATTACCCCCGGATGCTCAAGCTCACCCGGGAACTGCTCGGCGGCCAGGACGAGGAGAACCAGGGCGAGGCGGGCACCGAAAGCCAGATGGAGGCCCTGCTGGACTTCTTCGGCTACTTCCAGCGGCTCACCGCCGCCCGCCGGGAGCAGCCCACCGAGGACCTGGCCTCGGCCATCGCCAACGCCACGGTGGACGGCAAGCCCCTCGACGACATCGAGACGACCTCCTATTACGTCATCATCGCCACCGCCGGGCACGACACCACCAGTTCCACGGCCGCCGGCGGGCTGCACGCCCTCCTTGAGCACCCGGGCGAGCTGGCCCGGCTGCGGGAGGACCCCTCGCTCATGCCCCGGGCCGCCGACGAGATGATCCGCTGGGTCACGCCGGTCAAGGAGTTCATGCGCACCGCTTCGGCCGACACTCACGTGCGGGACGTTCCCATCGCCGAGGGCGAGTCGGTCCTGCTGTCCTACCCGTCGGCCAACCGCGACGAGGAGATCTTCGCCGACCCGTTCACCTTTGACGCCGGCCGGGATCCCAACAAGCACCTCGCCTTCGGGTTCGGCGCCCACTTCTGCCTCGGCGCGGCGCTGGCCCGGATGGAGATCCGCGCCCTGTTCGCCGAGCTGCTGCCCCGGCTGGAGTCGGTCGAACTGGCCGGGACGCCCGAGTGGACCGCCACCACGTTCGTCGGCGGCCTCAAGCACCTGCCCATCCGCTACAAGCTGCGCCGCTGACTGGCCGCGTCCGAGGAGGAGATCCGTTGCCGACAGTCGAGCGGGCCATCGACGGCCTGGTGAACGTCAGCATGGGGGACCAGAACCGCAAACCCCCCGACTGGATGATCCGCGTCAAGGAGGACACCTTCAAGGCCGGGGCCTCGATGCTCCGCAACGCCGACTTCCGGGAGCTCATCGACGAGATGGACCGGCTGGGCGTCCGCCGGGCCATCCTCATGGGCAGCCTGAAGGACGACGCGGCCCGGGCCCGGGAGTTCGCCGACAAGGCTCCCGACCGGTTCTCGGTCGCGCTCGGCGGCCTCAACCTGCTGCGGCCCGTGCCCACCCTGCGCGCGATCGCCGAAACCGCCGCGAACACGCCGGTCTCGTACGTGACGGTCGGCCCGAGCTTCTGGGGCGACGGCATGTACCCGCCGGACGACGCCGTCTACTACCCGCTGTACGCGAAGGCCTGCGAGCTGGGCCTGCCCGTCTGCGTCAACACCGGGCTTCCCGGCCCGCCGATCCCCGGAGAGGTACAGCACCCGATCCACCTCGACCGGGTCTGCGTCCGTTTCCCCGAACTGAAGCTCTGCATGATCCACGGCGCGGACCCGTGGTGGGACGTGGCCGTCAAGCTGATGCTCAAGTACCGCAACCTGCACCTGATGACCTCGGCCTGGTCCCCGAAGCGGCTGCCGGAAGCACTGCTGCACTACATGGCGACCCGCGGCACAACGAAGATCATCTTCGGCTCCGACTCGCCGGTGCTGACCATGACCCGGACCGTCTCCGAGGCGGCCCGGCTGGACCTCGAACCCGCAGTCCTCGACAACTA
>WRBL01000096.1 GCA_009784565.1 Streptosporangiales bacterium
CGAACGGGCCGGTGGTCCGCCCCCGCCCCCGGGGGACTGCGCCGCCGTGGTCCAACCCCGGTCCGGAAGCTGCGGACGGGCCTGCGCCGCCCGGCCCTGCACGCTGCGGGAGATGAGCCGGGCCCAGCGGGTGCTGGCGGACCGGCCGTGGCTGCGGGCGTGGGGGGAACTGGCCGTGGCGGCCCACCTGGCGGGGTGGCCGATGCCGGTGCCGGTGCCCGCCGTGCTGGCGGGGCTGAAGGCGGTTCCGGGGCGGCTGGCGGAGTGTGCCGTGTCGCACGCCGTGGACGCCGCGGTGGCGTCCCGGGCGGAGATGATCCCGGACGCCCCCGGGCTCGCGGCCCACGCCGTGGCGGCGGTGGCGGCCCGGGCGTCGCGCGACGCGTGGCTGTGCCCGCCGCAGGGGGAACCTCAGTGGCGGCTGGCGGGCCCGGTGACCCGGGCGGCGGTGCTGGGGTCGCTCCGGCCGTCGGTGCTCGAGACAGCTTCGGAGGCCGGGGCGCTGGCTGACTTCGTGGACTGCCGCTGGCCCGCCCGGTACCTGTAGTTATCCACAGGGGTTATCAACAGGTGCTGTCCACAGGCTTATGCACAGGTTGGATCAAGTTATCCACAGGCTGGCCGAAGCCCCAGCGCCGGGTGGCGCACATCCACAGCAGCGCGACCACGGCGAGGAGCCGGACGCTGGAGGTGATCCATTCTCCCTGGAACAGCTGGACCTGCTGGGCCAGGAGCCGGTCGTTCATCAGCCCGGACTCCATGTAGGTGATGGCTCCGAAGCACAGCCGGACCAGGACCACCCAGTCCAGCCAGGACCGCGGGTACAGGGCGAGCAGGACGAGGACCATCACGTCGTACCAGGGACGCTGGAACGGGAACAGGAACAGCCACGCCACCGACAGGGCCAGCGCCGGGGTCACGGCGGGCAGCCCGGGTACCCGGTCCGGAAGCCGGAGGAAGGCGATGACCGCGACCACGGCGAACGCGGCGAGCGCGATGTCCGGCACGGCGGAGGGCACGTTGTCGGCTCCGAACGGCGACATTCCCAGCGGGCGGTAGAACACCTGGTACAGGTTGTCCCACGTCACCCCGCTTCCGCGCCCGGCCAGCGCCCCGGCCGCGGCGGTCCCGAACGCGGCGTAGCTCGGGACGAGCACCGCGAGGGCGCCGGCCGCGAGGGCGGCGAGTCTGGCGACGGACTTCCTGACCGCCCAGGCCGCCCCCAGCCCGTAGATGAGCAGCGGGGCCTTGACGTCCCCGGCCAGGCCGATCAGGGCCCCCGCCCCGGCGGTGCGGAGCAGCGAGGGACGCTGGCCGATGAGCAGGATTCCCGCGAGGCCGAAGACGACCGCGAGGGCGTCGACGTGGCCGGCGGCGACGATCTCCCAGAGGACCAGGGGGTTCACCGACCACAGGAGATGGGCCCGCAGCCGTCGGGCCGGGTCTCCGGAGCGGAAGACGCGATCCAGGACGATCGTGACAGCGACGAAGGCGATGCCTACCCACAGCTTGAGCCAGAACGTCACCTGGGCCATGGACCAGCCGCCGAGCTCGGCCGACAGCCATTCCTCGGCCGTGGCCAGCGGCCCGTAGTCGGACTTGGCGTTCTGCCAGGTCGGGGGGCTGTTGACGGCGAACTTGTCGCCGTGCCGCGCCATCTGGGCGGGGGTGTCCGTATACGGACTGTGGCCCATGACCACCATGCTGCCGTCGAGCGCGTAGGACTGCGCGTCGGTTGACCCGGCGGCCGGGAGCACCATGAACGCGGCGACCGCGATGAAAGACGCGGCCAGGAGAGCCCTGACGGGGGGACGGGCGCCGCGGGCCACGGCGATCAGGCCCGCGGCGACCCCGGTCGCGGCCACGGCCGCGACTCCCCACATGACGAACAGAATCCAGTTGGGCAGGTCCAACTGGCCCCACCAGGGCGGCGCGCCGGAGGTATGCGCCATGCCCGGCACCACGATGGAGGGGCCGGCGGCGGATACGGCGAACATCGCGAGAAGCGAGACCGTGATGCAGATCGCGGATATCCAGGCGTACGCCCGTCGCGACCGGTGTACCGGCTGTGCGAGGTCACTCAACAGCGTCCTCCGCCGCCCGAGAGCATCACTTACGCGAAGAACCGTACCCGATGCCGCTGGCAGCTCCGGTGAGGGAACTGCCAGGCCGTGCTACCAGGCCGATGACTGCCCGTTGACCGGGACGCCGGCCTGGGCGGCGGGGGACGCCGTCTGGCCGGGCACGGCCGTCGCCGGATCGCCGCTGTCCCCGGCGTCCATGACGTCGCTGCCGTCCTCCTTTCGAGAGGCGGACTTGCCGAGCTGGCGCTGGACCAGGATCGCTATCGCTCCGGCGCCGGCCAGGCCGGCGATGGAGAGCAGGATCGCCTTGAGCACCGAGCGGCCGGTGCTCTCCTGCGGCTTTACCTGACGAGCCGTGGTGCGCAGCGCGTCGGTGACCTTGGGGGCCGCCGAATCAGACCAGTAGTCAGCCGCGGTCTCTATCCGGGGCGCGGCCCATCCTCGGGCCGACTGGACGCCCTGACGCACGGACTTGCTCACTTCCTGGGCCGCGGTCCGGGCGGCCGGGCCAAGGTTCTCCGCGGCGGACTGCGCCGCCGGCTGTGCCTTCTCTGCCGCGACCTGTGCCTTCTCCGCTGCCTTCTCCGCGGCGGACTGCGCGGCTAGCTGAGCCGCGGTGGTGGCGGACTGGGCCGCTGACTGCGCGGCCTGAGCGGCGTTGTTGCTCGCTTTCAACGCCCGGGCGGAGAGGCCATTCGGGGGTACGAACTTGCTATTGGACTTGTCGTAGAACACGATTCCCCTCCCGTTGGGTGTTCTTGGTACGTGACACTTCCCCATGCAAGCAGGTTCAATCATCGGCGTGTGCGCAAGACCGGTACGGTGAAGGGGTACAACCTGACGAACTTCCAGCTCAATGAGCGGAGAAATAATCCATGACGGAAACGACCGCGACGCTGACGACCAGCCAGGGGACGATCACTGTCCGTCTGTTCCCCGACCACGCTCCGAAGACCGTGCGTAACTTCGTCGAGCTGGCCGAGGGCAGCCGCGAGTGGACGGACCCGAAGACGGGACAGCCCGGGAACGGCTCGCTCTACAACGGCACCATCTTCCACCGGGTCATCCCGCAGTTCATGATCCAGGGCGGCGACCCGCTGGGCACCGGCACCGGCGGCCCGGGCTACAAGTTCGGCGACGAGATCCACCCGGACCTCACGTTCGACAAGCCCTACCTGCTGGCGATGGCGAACGCGGGCCCCGGCACGAACGGGTCCCAGTTCTTCATCACCCAGGTGCCGACCTACTGGCTGAACGGCAAGCACACCATCTTCGGCGAGGTCGTCAGCGGCCAGGAGGTCGTGGACGCGATCTGCAACGCGCCGACCAAGCCCGGCGACCGTCCGGTGGAGGACATCGTGCTCCAGTCGGTCACCATCCAGCAGGGCTAGCTTCACGATGACCGCACCGGACCAGGATCAGAATTCCGGGCAGCAGGCGCCGCCCGTGTGCTTCCGGCACCCCGGACGAGAGACCTGGGTGTCCTGCGTCCGGTGCGGCCGTCCCGCCTGCCCCGACTGCCTCCGTCAGGCGTCGGTCGGACAGCAGTGCGTGGAATGCGTCCGCGGCGCCAGCCGCGGCACCCGTGCCGCGCGCACCGCCTTCGGCGGTCGGCTGTCCGCGACCGCGACCGTGACCTGGTCGATTATCGGCCTCAACGTCCTGCTGTACCTGATCCAGCTGGCCTATCCGCCCCTGGCTCAGGACTGGTGGATGGTCGGCTACGGGGGCCCGAATCAGGGCGTCCTCGACGGGCAGTGGTACCGGCTGATCACCGCCGCGTTCCTGCCGGGCGCAGGGTCCTACGGCATCATGGACATCCTGTTCAACATGTGGGCGCTGTTCGTGGTCGGGCCGAACCTGGAACGCGTGCTCGGGAAGAGCCGGTACATCGCGCTCTACCTGCTCAGCGCGGTCGGCGGCAACGTCCTGTACTACTTCCTGGCCGATCCGGTTCAGCCTGCCCTGGGCGCCTCGGGCGCGATCTTCGGGCTGTTCGCGGGGCTGTTCATCGTGGCCCGGAGGCTCCGGCTGAACATCGGCGGCATCGCCACGGTGATCATCGTGAACCTGGTGTTCAGCTTCGTGATCGCCCGGATCGCGTGGCAGGCCCACGTGGGCGGCCTGATCGTCGGGGCCCTGCTGACCGCCGCCTACGTCTACGCGCCGCGCAAGAACCGCACCGCCCTCCACGTCGCCGCCACCGTCGTGGTCTTCGTCCTGCTGGCCGCCGCCGTCGTCATCCGCAACGGCCAGCTCACCGGGTAACGCGCACCTGGCGTCCGCGCCCGTAGGGCGCATCGGGGGGTACGGGGGGTCGTCCCCCCGGGAAACAGGCAATGGCGTGCGGCCAATAAAATGGCGTTCTTTGCCATTGGCCGCTAACGCCATTGCGTACTGAGCAGGACTCCGATGACGATGAGGCCGAAGCCGCCGAGCAGGTTCCAGCCCCCGAGGCCGGCCATCCAGGTCGGGCCGCCGTTGGTGATGTAGTACAGCGCGATCCAGGCCAGGCCGAGGACGAGGCACGTCAGCATCAGGGGAGCGAGCCAGACCGGGCTCACCTTCTTCTTCGCCGACCGCGTCGTCGGGGGCGGCGTGTAGACCTGCTTCTTCCGGACGCGGGACTTGGGCACCGCGCACCTCCTGCTTGGGAACGTTTAGGTGTCTTTACTGCTAGCCGCCCGGCGAGGCGGTCGGCGCGGGAGTCGAGCCCCCGGCGGCCGGCGTCGTGGACGGGGCCGTGGGAGTGCTGCCGGTCGGCGCACCGGTGGGGGTGCCGCCGGTCGGATTCCCGGTGGGCGTCGCTCCGCCCGTGGGCGCGGTCGGATTGGGCGACGAGGCGGCCTGCGGCTGGACCATGAGCGTGACCTTGCTGCCGGCCGGGACGGTCCCCGAACTCGGCGTCTGGCTCCAGACCGTGTTCGGGGCGAACGAGCCGGAGGAGTCCGCCTGGTAGGTGATCTCCACCTGCAGCCCCTGGGACTCCAGCTGCTGTTTCGCGGTGTCGGCCGGCTGGCCGACGAAGTTCTGCAGGGAGACGCCGCCGCCCGAGACGAACAGGGTGACGTTCGATCCCGCCGTGACCTGCGTCCCGGATCCCGGGGAGGTGTGGTCAATGGTGCCGTCGGGCTGGGTGGAGGTCTCGTCCTGCTTGACCACGGGGACCAGCCCGGCCTGGGACACCGCGTTCTCCGCGGACTGCAGCGTCTGTCCCTGCGTGATCTGCGGGACCTGAACCTGGCTCTTGCCGGAGGAGACGTCGACCGTGACCGTGCTGCCCTTGGCCACGCTGCTCCCGTTGGCCGGGTTCGTGCCGATGACGCTTCCCCTGGGAACCGAGGAACTGCTCTTGTCGGCCTCCACCGGGTTGAAGCCGGCGCTCTTGATCCGCTGGAAGGCCTGGGCCTTCGACATGCCGTCAACCTGCGGCACGAAGGCGTTGCCGTGCCCGCTGGTCAGCATCAGCGCCGCGACCACGATCGCGGCCACGACCACGAGGGCGCCGATCAGCCACGGAATCCAGCTCTTCCGGCCGCCGCCCGAGGACGGGCCCGGGCCGTACCCGTCGTACCCTTCGTACGCGCCCTGCTGGTACGGGGGGATGGTCGCGGTGTGCCCGCCGGCCGCCATCGGGCCGGTCCCGCCCATCGCCTGGGTCTGCCCGGGGTAGCCGCCGGTGTAGTAGTTGTCCAGGCGGGTGGACGGAGCCACGGCGGCGACCTGCATGCCGGAGGCGGCGCGCTGGATGTCGGCGGCCATCTCGGCCGCGGACTGGTACCGGTCGTCGCGGGCCTTCGCCATCGACTTCAGCACGATGGCGTCCGCCCACGGCGGCAGTTCCGGGTTGACCTGCGAGGGAGGAATCGGGTTCTCTCGCACGTGCTGGTAGGCGATCGCCACCGGGGAGTCGCCCTGGAACGGCGGCCGTCCGGTGAGCAGCTCGTACATGAGGCAGCCGGTGGAGTACAGGTCGCTGCGGGCGTCCACCCGCTCGCCCCGGGCCTGCTCGGGCGACAGATACTGGGCGGTGCCGATGACCTGAGCGGTCTGCGTCATCGTGGCCTGGGAGTCGTTCATCGCGCGGGCGATACCGAAGTCCATGACCTTGATGTCGCCCTTGCGGGTGACCATCACGTTGCCGGGCTTGATGTCCCGGTGCACGATGCCCGCCTGATGGCTGTACTCAAGCGCCCGCAGCGTCCCGCCGATGATCTCGAGCGTGCGCTCCGGCGTGAGCCGGCTTCCCTCGTTCATGAGGTCGCGGACGGTCTGGCCGTCGACGAACTCCATCACGATGTAGGGGACGGGGACGCCGCTGGAGGTGTCCTCGCCCGTGTCGTACACCGCCACGATGGACGGGTGGTTCAGAGAGGCCGCCGACTGTGCCTCGCGGCGAAACCGGGCCTGGAAAGTGGCGTCCTGAGCGAGATCGGCGCGCAGGGTCTTGATGCCGACCACCCGGTCGAGCCGGATGTCCCTGGCCCGGTAGACCTCAGCCATACCGCCCCGGCCGACGACGCCTTCCAGCTCGTATCTGTCACCGAGCAGCTGGGGCTGCGTCATGTCTCGCACTGTTCCAAACCACCCTGCATTCTCGGTATCGTCCCTCGCTTGATGACGTCACAGCCCGGGTATCAGTTGCGCTGGGCTCGATGACGAGCTCGGTTGCGGCGTGGCGGGAGACGATGACTTCGGCTGAGCGGGTGCCGTCGTCGGGATCTGTTCGTGTGTCGGTTCCGTCGTGGCGGGCGCGGTCGTGTGCGCCGCCGGCGGCGGGGTCACTTCTAGGTTAGTGCTTTTGGACGTCGGTGTGTCCTGTGTCGGGGCCGAGGAGTTGCCCGGAACCACGACGCTGGCGGACGGCTGGGGAGTATGCACGGTTTGCGCGTGCTGCTGCGGCTGCGAGCTGGACCCGTTGGCGGTGACCATCAGCGCGACCACGGCCGCGACGGCGCACACCGCTATGCCGACCACCGCCATGACCAGGCGGGACCGCCGGCGCCGCGGCTCGGGGTAGCCGCCGCCTCCGGCGTAGCCGTCGTCATGGCCGAACGGGTCGGTCAGGGGGAAGGCGTCGGTCTTCGGATAGGCGTCGGTCCTCGGGCCGCCGGCGTAGCCGGAAGGGTCGCTCGGCCGGGGGTCGATGCGCGTGGCGTCAGGGTCGTAGTCCAGCGATCCCGGGAAATCCGGGACCCGCGCCATCTCGCCGGTCATCACCGCGCCCGCCGCTCCGGCGGCGGTGCGCGCCTCGAGCAGGCGCTCGGCCTGGTCGGCCAGGACCGCGGCGCTCTCCGGACGCCCGTCCGGCGTCTTGGAGAGCATTCCCATTACCAGGTCCCCGACCGCCCGCGGTATGTCGGAGGGCAGCGGCGGCGCCGGGTCGTGCTTGTGCATGATCGCGATGGCGAGGGGGGCCTCGGCCACGAACGGGGGCCGCCCGGCCAGGCACTCGTAGGCGACGACGCCGAGAGAGTAGATGTCAGAGGAACCGGTGAGGGTCGATCCGGTCGCCTGCTCCGGCGACACGTACATCGCGGTGCCCATCACGATGCCGGTGGCGGTCAGCTGAGCCTGCCGCTCGGCCGACGCCTTGGCGATCCCGAAGTCGGTGATCTTCGTCGTGCCGTCGGCCATGATCAGCAGGTTGCCGGGCTTGATGTCCCGGTGCACGATGCCCGCCTGGTGCGCGATTTCCAGCGCCCGCGCGCACTGCGCGACGATGTCCAGCACGGTGTCGGGGGGAAGCCGGCCCAGCCGTTCCAGGATCGCCGACAGCGGCTCTCCGTTGACCAGCTCCATGACCATGTAGGGGCCGCCGAGCGGGCTCTGCTCGCCGTAGTCGAAGACCCGGGCGATGCCGGGGTTCGACAGCGAACTGGCGTACCGGGCCTCGGCCCGGAACCGCTCGCGGAACTGCTGGTCGCCCGCATGACTGGCGTGCAGCAGCTTGACCGCCACCGGGCGGCCGAGCATCTCGTCACTGCCGCGCCAGACCTCGCCCATGCCGCCGGCGGCGATGCGGTCGATCAGCTTGTAGCGGCCGTCGAGAATGCTTCCGTTCACCCTTGCCCCACAGCCGCTAGGTAAGCCTTCTCCACGCTCACGGCGATGGGAGCCGCGGCGGTGGCACCGTAGCCGCCGCCCTGGATCATCACGCCGACCGCGATCTTCGGAGTGCTGTCAGCCGGCGCGTACGAGGTGAACACCGCGTCCGGGGCGGAGCTCACGCCGTTCATCGCGTTCTGCGCGGTACCCGTCTTGCCCGCGATCGCCAGGCCGCCCTCGTTGTTCTTGTTGAACTGGTAGCCGGTGCCCTCGGGCTGCTGCATGACCGCCGTCATCATCTGCTTGAGATTGTTGTCGACGGTCGGGGAGACAGCGGCGCTCAGCACCTGCGGCGGCGTGGACTGAACCACCGACAGGTCGGAGGCCGTGGCCTGCTGGACGAGATAGGGCCGCATCAGCGTGCCGTTGTTGGCGACCGCGGACGCGAACATCGCCTCCTGCAGCGGGGTTGCGGTGTCGCTGAACTGGCCGATCGCGGAGAACGCGGTCAGCGGAGGGCTGTTCGGGACCGAGTAGGAACTGGTCGCCGCGGACAGGCCCGGGACGTCCATCGGCTTGTTCATGCCGAACTTCTCGGCCTCGGACTGGAGGTTCGTCCCGCCGATCTGCATCCCCAGGTTCCCGAACGTCGTGTCGCAGGACTGCGCGAACGCGTAGATGAGCGTGGCCTTGCCGGAGCCGTCGCCGCACTGCTCGTTCTGGTCGTTGTGCAGCTTGTCGGTGGTCTGCGGCAGGGTCAGCACCGTCGGGGACTGCGCTTCGCTGTTGGCGTTCTGGTCGCTGTGCTCGGTGAACCAGGCCGAGCTGGTGACGATCTTGAACGTGGAACCCGGGGGCAGGAGAGCCGAGGTCGCGTTGTTGATCAGCGGGCTCGGGTTCTGGGCCTGAAGGGCCTGGTCGGCCTTGTTGACCTCGACGCCGTTCTGCGAGGCCAGCGCGTTCGGGTTGTAGCTCGGGTAGGACGCCATCGCCAGGATCTTGCCGGTGCTCGGGTCCATCGCGACCAGGCCGCCCGAGTGCCCCGATCCCTGCAGGACGCTGGCCAGGCCCTTATAAGCGGCCTGCTGCGCCTTGCTGTTGATCGTGGTCTGGACGGTGGCGCCCTTCTGGGCCTTGTTCGTGATCTGGTCCAGGAAGTTGCGCAGGGCCAGCTGCTGGCCGCTGCCGGACAGCAGGTCGCTCTCCGAATTCTCGACCCCGGTCTGGGTCCCGTACAGCGTGTCGTACCCGGTCACCGGCGAGTAGACCGGGCCGTCGCTGTAGTACCGCTGGTACTTGTACGTGCCGTTCGGCCCGGACGGCTTGCTGGCGGCGATGGTGACCCCGTCCGAGGTCTTGATGTCGCCCCGCTGGATCTGGCTCTGCTCCGCCGAGGCGCGGTCGTTCTCAGGCTTGGTAGTCAGGCTGTTGGCCTCGAAGGCCTGCAGGTAGTTCGTGTTGAGCAGGAGCAGAAGGAACATCACCAGGATGGCGAGAGTGACCCTCTTCAGCGCGCGATCCATGTCAGTCACACCTCACTTCAGCGACACCACCTGAGTCAGTCCCTCGTCCTGGATCGGCTTCGGCGCCGGGCGCCGGGCGGTGTCGCTCAGCCGGACGAGGATGGCGATCATGATCCAGCTGCCGATGAGGCTGGCTCCGCCCTGAGCCAGGAACGGAGTGGTGATACCGGTCTCCGGGATGAGCCGGGTGGAGCCGCCCACGATGACGAAGACCTGCAGGGCGAGCATGAACGACAGGCCGCCGGCCAGCAGCTTCGAGAACGGGTCCTTGACCATCAGCGCGGTCCGCAGGCCGCGCTGCACGATGAGCCCGTAGATGAGCAGGATCGCCATGACCCCGACCAGCCCGAGTTCCTCACCGAACCCGGTGATGACGAAGTCGCTCTGCACCAGCGGAGTCCACCACGGCTGCCCGCCGCCGAAGCCCTTGCCGAGCACGCCGCCGGCCCCCATGCCGTACAGGCCCTGGGCCAGCTGGTAGGCGTTGTGGTCGACGTTGTACGGCGTGAACGTGTTCAGCCAGATACTGAACCGGACGCCCACGTGCGGGATGAGCAGCGCGGCGCTGATCCCGCCGATCAGGAACATCCCGACCCCGATGAGCAGCCAGCTGTTCCGGCCGGTCGCGATGTAGATCATCGACACGAACAGGCCCATGAACACGGCGCTGGTGCCGATGTCGCTCTCGAAGACCAGCAGCAGCATGGTGAGGACCCACATGGCCATGATGGGGCCGAGGTCCCGCCCGCGGGGCAGGTCAATGCCGAGGACCCGCTTGCCGGCCAGCGACAGCACGTCGCGCTTGGCCACCAGGTACCCGGCGAACGACAGGGCCAGGAACAGCTTGCCGAACTCGGCGGGCTGGATGCTGCCCAGGCCGGGGATCGTGATCTGGATCTTGGCGCCCTGGACCTCGCTGCCCGGCCACACGGTGGGGAGCGCGAACAGGATGACGCCGATCAGCCCGAACAGGTAGGTGTACCGCTGCATCATCCGCGGTTCCTTGACGTAGATCAGGAACACGGTCAGGCAGGCGATGCCGACCAGCGTGAACAGGAACTGCTTCGACATGTCGCTCGAGGTGAGCGTCCCGATCGGGCCGATGTGACTCACACCGTGGTTGGTGTACGTCGGCCCGGGGTTCCCGTTCCGCCCGGCCTGGATCAGGCGGTAGAGCATGGCCAGGCCGAGCCCGTTCAGGAGCAGGGCCAGCGGTACCAGAAGCGGGTCCGCGTAGGGGGCCCACCTGCGCACCACCAGATGCACGATGACCGAGATCACCGCGTAGATCACGACGTAGATGGCGAGAGAGCCGAAACCCTGGTCCTTGAGGCTGAGCGCCACGTTAACGAACGCGAACGCCACGACGCCGATGGCCAGGGCGATCATCTGCAGTTCCGCCCGGCGCCGTCCGGAGATAACCTCTTCTCCCCCGAGAGGTTCCGCTTGGCCGGGAAGGTCCGCGGGTGCCGCCATGCCGCTCACGCCGACTTTCCGGGAGACGGGGCCGCCGGGGCCGTCGCCGGCGTCTTGGGCGCGGCGCTGGGGGAGGGCGCCGGGCTCGCGGCCGGGCTCGCGCCGCCCGGGGTGGGCAGCGCGGCCGACGAGATGTCGAATGCGGACGACGGCGCGCAGTCAAGCGACGGACTGGCGGGCTGCGGGCCGGGCGAGGCGGCCTTCGGGACGACCTTCTTCTGCTGGGCGTTCAGCTTGTTCCACTTGGCCATGTACGCCTGGTACTGGGCATTCTTGGTCTGCCACGCCGCCAGCGCCTTGTAGTCCTGCTGGCACTCGGTGGTCTGCTGCTGAAGCTGCTGCAGGACCGCCTGGGCCTTCTGCTTGCTGGTGTAGTTGATGGTCTGGTTGACCTGGGCCTGCTCGGCGGAGCTGAGCTCCTTCAGCGGCAAGGCGGACGCCTGGTCCAGGCTGTGCAGGTTGATCCCGGCCACGGGCTGGGCCAGGCCGCGGAAGATCGCGACATTGCCGGCCTGCGGGCCGATGTAGTACTGGCTCTGGGAGTACTGGTAGGCGTAGACGACAGCCCCGACGACGACTACCACCACGAGCACCAGGACACCGGTCATGATGGGGAAGCGGCGCCTGCGCTTCCCGCGGACAGGGGCGGAGCCGTCGTAGCCGCCGGGGGGACCGTTCTGCCCCTGGAACGAGGAGTCGCCGTAGCCGGCCTGGTCGCCGTTGCCGTTCTGCTGCCAGTCCTCATCCAGCTTCGGCTGCGGGCTGGTCCGGGCCAGGTTCCGGGCGCGGGTGGCGGGCGAACTGGGCCGCTGCGCGTCTGCCGGGCCGTTCTTCTGGGGGCCGGTCGTGGGTGCCCCGTTGGCCGCCGCGCCCGCGAACGAGGAGCCGCGGGTCGCGGCCCCGGCCGTCCCGTCGATCACGTCGGCGACGATGCAGGTGATGTTGTCCGGGCCGCCGCCCTTGATCGCCAGCTCGATGAGCTGCATCGCGGCTTCGTCCGGCTCCCGCGCCGAACGCAGCGTCTGATGCAGTGTCTGCTCGGTCACGACTCCGGACAGGCCGTCGGAGCACAGCATGTAGCGGTCGCCCGGCATCGTCTCGTGGACCGACAGGTCCGGCTCGGCGACCGTGCGGCCGTCGAGGGCCCGGAGCAGCAGTGACCGGTGCGGGTGGGTGGCGACGTCGTCTTCGGTGATCTTGCCCTCGTCGACCAGGGACTGCACCAGCGTGTGGTCGTGGGTGATCTGATAGAACTGGCCGTCGCGCAGGAGATAGGCGCGGGAGTCGCCGATATGGCAGAGCGCGGCGTGACCCTCGGCCCACAGGATCGCGGTCAGGGTCGTCCCCATGCCCTCGGTGGCGGGGTCGGACCGGATCAGTTCCTGCAGGCGATGGTTGGCGCTGGCCAGCTGATCGGCTAGCGCGCCCGCGAGGTCTCCCCCCACCCGATCGTTGTCGAGCGCGGCCATCGTGGTGATTGTGGCGGCGCTCGCCACCTCGCCGGCCGCGTGTCCGCCCATGCCGTCGGCGACCGCGAGAAGATGCGGGCCGGCATAGGCGGAGTCTTCGTTCCCCTCTCGGAGGAGGCCGACGTCGGAGCGTACCGCGTAGCGGAGTGCAAGTGTCATCTGCGCAGTTCCAGAACGGTCTTGCCGATTCGAATCGGCGCGCCAATACGGACAGGCATGGGCCTGTTCGCGGTCAACTTCTGGCGCTCGAGATAGGTGCCGTTGGTCGAACCGAGATCCTCAACGATCCACTGTCCGTCCTGTGGGAAAATTCGGGCATGTCGGCTTGAAGCGTAGTCGTCCGTCAGGACGAGCGTGGCGTCATTTGCCCGCCCGAGCGTAATTTGCTGATCCGTAAGATCGATGGTCTTACCGGACAGGGGGCCTTCAGTGACGACGAGAACCCGCGGGGTTCCCCGTCCAGGCTTCGCTGGCTTGGCCGGCTTAGCCGGGCGCGCCTGCTGTGGCGTCTGGTTCGCCTTCGGCTGGCGAACCTTCGCCACCGCCGTCCCGAACAGGTCGGTGCGGATCACACCGATGGCGGCGATGACGAACAGCCACAAGACGGCCAGGAAGGCAACCCTGATGAGGGTGAGGGTTAGGGCGTTCATCCCGTGCGGTGTCCTCGGCTTCGTGTCTGGCTTTCGGTGGTGCTTGCCTCAGGGTAGTGCGGGAGCGGTGCCCTCGGGCACGTCTCGGGAGTGTCCCGTATTTTCAGTACCTTCTGTCGGACCCGCCGTCCGGGTGGGCCTCGGTACGGAACACCATCGTGGTGCGGCCCAGTGTGACAGTGGTCCCATCCGTGAGGACCACGCGCCGGGCGGGCTGCCCGTTGACGAAGGTGCCGTTCGTGGAGCCCAGGTCGACGAGCACTACCTGGTCTTCCTCCACGCGCAGTTCCGAATGGTGCCGGGAGACCCCGGGGTCGACCAGGCGCAGATCACAGTCGGTGCCGCGGCCGAGCAGGGTTACGGGCGTCTGGAGCTCGTAGGTGCTGCCCTGCTCGAGGTTGCCGCCGCTCTTGGACACGACCAGCCGCGGCTGGCCGTAGAAGTGCGATCCCTGCGACCGGGGGAGGTCGCTCACCGGCTGCCGCACCTCGCCCGCCTCGACCGTGTGGCCGCGGATCACGCCGGACCGGATGCGGAACATCCCGGTCGTCAGGTCGGGGACGCCCTCGAACCGCATCCGCACCGGGCCCACGAAGGAGTATCCCTGCTCCTTGGCGTAGTCCCGGGCGAGCGTCGCGAGTTCGGTCCCCAGGTTGTCGGCGTAGACCTCAAGACGGTCGAAGTCCGGCTCCGAGACCTCGACAACGAAGTCATTGGGCACCAGAGTCCGGCCCTGGGCGACAATCGCGGCGCGGTCGTCCATCTCCCGCTGAACCGCGCTCGCCACCTCGACCGGCTGGAGCTCAGACTTGAAGGCGCGCGCGAAAGCTCCTTCGACCATGCCCTCGAGCCTCCGCTCGAAGCGCTGCAGAACTCCCACCCGTACGGCCTCCCTTCGGATCATCCTTGCGTACCCGATGGTATCCGGGTCCAGAGCACTCCCGGGCTCGTGCTAACGTATGTCGGTCGCTACGGGCGAGTGGCGGAACGGCAGACGCGCACGGTTCAGGTCCGTGTGCCCGAAAGGGTGTGAGGGTTCAAATCCCTCCTCGCCCACCCAAGGCCCCCGGGTCCTGCGGAAACGCAGTATCCCGGGGGCCATTTTTATGACTATCTATCGTTACCCAACAGTAACGCTTGTCACATTTCAGGGGATAACCATGACCGGGCAGCTGGCGTGGCGGGCCAGCCAGCCGGGAACGGATCCGCCGGCCACCTGGTGCCAGAAGCTGTGCGTCGCGCCGATGACCAGCGCGTCCGCGCTGAACTCGGACGCCATCGCCGCGAGTTCCCGGGCCGGGTTGCCCCGCCGGGTCCGCACATGCACCTCAAGCTCGTCGGGATCGGCCACCTGGTCCAGTTCGGTCAGCAGCCAGCGTTCCATGGTGTCGTTGTCCCGGGGCAGCCCGACCACCTGGCCGGTCAGCGGCTCGCAGTACACGCCGGGAGAGGCCACGTACACCATCAGCAGGGGACGATCCAGGCGCCGGGCCATGCCGGCGGCGTAGGCGAGCGCGTTCCGCGAGGACGCCGAGCCGTCATACCCCACGATCACCGGGTGTACGAGCACCACCTGGGGAATCGGGTCGAGCGCATGGCTGGGATCCAGGCGCGGGTCGCCTGGTTCGGGGTCCTGATGGCCCTGCCGGTCCGGCTGCCCCTGCTCGGGGGCCGGCTCACCCATTGCGTCCATATCCGCGTCCCTGCGGTCCGTGACCTCATGAATCTTTGACGATAAGTTAACCTACTCGCCAGTTAGGCGGAAGGTCCATATACGTAGGAGATTGCCCAACTCACGGCGTCTGAAGCACCGTCGCGGCCAGAACTATACGGATCCGGGCCGCCCCGCGAAAGTCCCCCCGGGACTTGGGCGAAAAGCGGGCAACTGGCGCAGTCGCCGCTATCCGTTCGGTAAAAGTCCTGGCCTTTCCCTGACCTGCCTGTCCATCGATGGCACGATGAAGACGTGGTGGCAGAGCCCCTCGGGGAGACAACGATCGCGGGTCGGCGGGACCCGGTAGACGCGACTGCCCGCGCGGTGATCGAGAGCGCGGCGGACGCGATCGTGGCATTCGGTACCGACCGGACCGTCATGCTGTGGAACCCGGCCGCGGAGCGGATGTTCGGCTGGAGCGCCGACGAGGTGACCGGGACGCTGCCGCCGATCATCCCTGAGGAACTGCACGCCGAGCACAACGCCGTCCTGGAACGCGTCCGCAGCGGCGGCCAGGTCTCGTTCGCCACCCGCCGCGCCCGCAAGGACGGGGCGACGATCGAGGTGCGGATCGACACCAGCGCCCTGACCGGCGCCGACGGCGACGTGATCGGCTGGGTCAACATCTGCCACCAGGCCGGCGAGGACGACGTCGCCCGCCACTACATGGCCGAGCGGGCCCGGGTGGTCCGCCGCCTCGGAGACGTGGTCTCCGACATGAACGCCCAGCGCGACCTGGAATCCGTGCTCGACCGCATCGCGGCCAGCCTGCGCGACCTGACCGGCGCGGACGCCGGCGGGTTCGTGCTCATCGAGGACGACCGGCTGCGGCTCGTGTCCACCGCCGGCCTGCCCGACCGCCTCCGCGGCCGGACCGCCGACCTGCCCTCCAGCCTGGTCGGCGAGCTCCTGGCCTCCCGCAAGACCGTCATGATGGCGACCGGCGAGTCCGGCGGCTTCGACGACCTCATCTGGTCCGCCCTGCCCGGGCTGCACACCATCGCCCTGTCGCTGTCCCACGTCGGCGGCAAGCCCTACGGCGCGCTGTACGCGCTGTACTCCCGGCGGACGCTGTCGCACGTGGAGCTGGAGCTCCTGGAACTGCTGGCCGGGCACGCGGGCGTCGCCCTGCAGAACGCCATGGCGTTCGAGGAGGTCGTCCGCCAGCGAGCCCACGAGCGGGCCGTCATCGACGGCAGCGCCGACGGCATCGCCGTGCTGGACGAGGCTGGCCTGGTCAAGCAGTGGAACCCGGCCGCGCACCGCATCACCGGCCTGCCGGCCGAGGACGTCATGGGCCAGCCGCCGCCCTTCCCGCTCCCCGACGAGACCGGGGAGCGGCGCACCCACAAGCTGGACAGCGGGCGCTGGCTCGACGTGCTGTGCACGCCGCTGGCCGAGGGCGACGAGCGGGTCGTCGACTTCCGTGACGTCACCGCGGCCAAGGAACTGGAGGAGGCCAAGGACCTGTTCCTGGCCACCACCAGCCATGAGCTGCGGACCCCGATCACCGTCGTGCAGGGGTTCGCGTCGACCCTGTCGTCACGCTGGGAACAGATGTCCGACACCGACCGCCGCTCGGCCGTGACCGTCATCGCGGAACGGGCCGGGTCGCTGGGCCAGCTGGTCGAGCAGCTTCTGCTGGGAGCCCGGGCCGGAGCCGACCAGCTGCCCATCAACTCCGAGCCGTTCGACCTGGCCGCGCTGCTGCGGGCGACCGTCGTGTCCTTCGGCGCGCTGTCGGACAAGCACCAGATCGCGTCCGATGTTCCCCCCGACCTTCCGCGGGCCCTGGGGGACTCGATGGCGACCGACATCATCGTCGGGCAGCTGATCGAGAACGCGGTTAAGTACTCGCCCGCCGGGGGCACCGTCACGGTACGGGCCCGGCCGGCGGGAGACCGGGTCGAGGTCGACGTCGAGGACGAGGGCGTCGGCATCGCGCCCGGCGACTACGAGCGGATCTTCGAGCGTTTCGTCCAGGGCGAGACCGGCGACCGGCGCCGCTTCGGAGGAGTCGGCATCGGCCTGTATATCGTGCGCCGGCTGGCCGGGGCCCAGGACGGGATCGTCACGGCCCTTCCCCGGGACGGCGGGGGCACCATCATGCGCCTGAGCCTCCCCCGCGCCGCCAGGTAGCCCGGGCGGCCTGACCGCTTCACGCGCAGTCTCGATATCTTCACCCAAAAGTGACATTAAGTCTCTGTGCCTGGTGTGAAAGAAATGTAAGCATTCTCTGTTATAGGGGGAGTGCCCAGGTCTGACGGCACTCTATGTCGGCGGCCAACGGCGCGTACGCAGGGTGTTCGGGCGTGCATTGACGCGTGGTCGCCACGGATTGATGGAGAACATCTTGCGTTTCAGACGCAGACGCTACGCCGTGGCCGCCGTGCCAGCCGCGGCGATGCTTCTCGGGCTGGCGGTCCTGTCCGCTCCCGACGTCGCGCAGGCGGCGACTAGCGCTTCGCCAGTGCCGGCACTGGCATCGGCTTCGGGGCAGGGGTCAGGCCCGGGCTCGGGTCCGGGACGGGCTCCGGTGGCCGCCAGCGCGTCGCATGAGTCAGCGGCGTCCGCCGCGCCGGCGACCCTGCCGTCGGGGGCGAAGCAACTGTGTCCCAAGCCGACGGGGCTGCTGCAGGAGCAGTGCCAGAGCTTCAGCTTCCCGCACAAGATGAAGCGGGCGGCGACCAACGCGCCCGCCGACGCGAACGAACCGCTGACCCCGGCCGACCTGCAGAGCGCGTACGGCGTCACCAGCGCCTCGTCCAGCGACGGCACCGGCGAGACGGTCGCGATCGTCGACGCCTACGGTGACTCCACCGCCGGGTCGGACCTCGCGCAGTACCGGTCGGAGTACGGTCTTCCCGCCTGCGCCAGCGGCAGCTGTCTCCACGTTTACAACGAGACCGGCGGCACGAGCCTCCCGGCGAACCCCACCGGCGGCAACGCCGGCTGGATGAGCGAGACCGCGCTGGACCTGGACATGGTCTCGGCGATCTGCCCGAACTGCAGCATCGACCTGTTCCAGGCCAGCTCGGCGAGCACGCCCGACCTGGGCACCGCGGAGAACTCCGCGGCCAGCAAGGGCGACAAGTTCATCTCCAACAGCTGGTCCGGCGGGGACTTCCCGGGCGAGTCGGCCTACGACGCCGCCTACTTCAACCACCCCGGCGTGGCGATGACGTTCGCGTCCGGCGACTACGGCTACGGCTCCGACGGCTATGAGGCGTCGTACCCGGGATCGTCGCAGTACGTGACGTCGGTCGGCGGCACGTATCTCAACGGCGGCGGTTCGTCGGCCTGGACGCAGACGGTGTGGAACGACGCCAACGGCGCGACCGGGTCGGGCTGCTCTTCCGGAGAGGGCAAGCCCTCCTGGCAGACGGATACCGGGTGCGCGAACCGCACGCAGAACGACGTGGCGGGCGTCGCCGACTCGCCG
>WRBL01000097.1 GCA_009784565.1 Streptosporangiales bacterium
CGATCTCCGGGCGCAGGGACGCGCGGATCTCCTCGGCCTCCGGCGGCAGGTCGATCGCGCCCTTGCGGCGCACCCCCTGGGCGGTCAGGGCGGTGACGTCGGCGGCGGCCTCGCGCTCGTTGACGGCTGCGGCGATGCCGGTGGCGCGGCGCAGAAACAGGTGGGCGTCGTGCTCCCAGGTGAAGCCGATGCCGCCGTGTACCTGGATGTTGAGCTGCGCGTTCTGGCTGGCCGCGGGGAGGGCCAGGGTGGCGGCGATCGCGGCGGTGTAGCGGAACTGGTCGTCGGTGAGAGACGCGTCGGCGGCGCGGGCCGCGTCCCAGACGGCGGCGGTCGCGAGTTCCGCCGCGACCAGCATGTTGGAGCAGTGGTGCTTCACGCCCTGGAACATGGCGATCGGGCGGCCGAACTGCTCGCGGACCTTCGCGTAGTCGGCGGCCTGGTCGGTGCAGGCGCGGGCGACGCCGGTGGCCTCGGCGGCGAACAGGAGCCGGGCCAGGTCGGTCAGGAGGGTCCGGGCGCCGGGCAGCGTGGCCGAGGGCGCGCCGTCGGCCGTGATCCGCGCGGCGCGGCGGGACGGGTCGATGTTCGCGGGGACCTCGGCCTTGACGGCGTCCTTGCCGTCGATGACGAGGACATCGTCTCCGGAGACCGTGAGCACGACGCCGGCCAGGTGCCCGCCGATGGCGACACAGGACTCGTTCAGGGCGACCGCTCCGGTCACCGATCCGTCGGCCAGGCCGGGAAGCAGCCTCGACTTCAGGTCATCGGAGCCGGCCGCGGCGATCACCGCGCTGGCGATGGCCGTGGGGACGAACGGCCCGGGGGTCACGGCCCGGCCCAGTTCCTCGGCCACGATGACCAGCTCGGACAGGCCGAAGCCGGAGCCGCCGTGCTCCTCGGGCAGGTGCAGCCCCAGCCAGCCGAGGCCGGCGATCTCGTTCCAGAAGGCGGGCAGGCCGTCGGCGGGAGCTTCGAGGAGTTCGCGGTTCGCGGCCAGGGACTTGCGCGCGGTCAGGAACTCGGAGACGGTCTGCGCGAGCTCGCGATGCTCGTCGCTGATGGCAATCGGCATATCGCATCCTTCTGTCGGGGCAAGCGGGACGTTACGGTTAAGGGAGAGGCGCTGTCAACCGGCGGGTAACAAGCTCCGAACCTGGAGGTGACCGCGGTGTCGTCGCTGATCATCGCCGCGATCGTATTCGGGACGGTCACCGTCGCCGAACTGCCGGACAACTCGGGCCTCGCCGCCCTCGTGCTGGGTACCCGGTACCGGCCGTCGGCGGCGTTCGCCGGGACGGCGGCGGCGTTCGCGCTGCACGTCGTGCTGGCGGTCACGGCGGGCAGCCTGCTCGCCCTACTCCCCCGGCGGCTCCTGGAATTCATCGTGACCGTGGTCTTCCTCGCCGGAGCGGTGCTGATCCTGCGCGCGGGCGACGACGATGACGACGACGAGGCCCGCCTGAAGAAGGACGCCGCCGGGTTCTGGGCGGTGGCGGCGACCTCGTTCGGGGTGATCGCGGTGGCCGAGCTGGGCGACCTGTCGGACATCGTGATCGCCAGCCTGGCCGCCCGGTATCACGATCCGCTCGCCGTCGGGACCGGCGCGGTGACCGCACTGTGGCTGGTGGCGGCGCTGGCCATCACGGGCGGGCGGGGACTGCTGCGAGTCCTGCCGATGCGGTGGATCAGCCGCCTGGCCGCGCTGATCATGGTGGTCATGGCCGGTGTCACCCTCGCCGGGATCTTCCGCTGACTCCTGCTATAACGGCAGCCATGACGACACACGACGAGGTCCCGCGGGTGCTGTGCGACACGACCGGGCTGGTCGCCGGCGCCGGGAACGACGCGGGCGCGCTGTGGCGCCTGGCCGAGCCCGGCCGCCAGCTGGACTCCAACGTCGTCCGGCTGCCGCCGGGAGAACGGGTGGGCACGCACGCCGAACCCGACCTCGACGTCATGCTCCTGGTCCTGTCCGGCGGCGGCACGCTCACGACCGTCGAGGGCGAGCGGCCCCTCACCCCGGGGCTGCTCCTCTGGCTCCCCCGCACCTCCAGCCGCGCCCTCGAGGCCGGCGACAGCGGCCTGTGCTACCTGACCGTGCACCGCCGCCGCCCGGGCATGCGGATCCGGCGTCCCGCCGGCTGATCCGCGTACAACCCGGAACAGCGGTCTTGGCCGTCGGTGTCATAATTAGAACGGTTGCTGGGCAAGGATCCTGGTATCTGCCGTGGGTCTTCGGGGACGGGAGAGTACATGTCGGAAAGCGAGGCCCGGACGACGGGCCGGACGATCGCCGGGCAATACCATCTGCTCAGCGAACTCGGCCGCGGCGGCATGGGCACCGTGTGGCTGGCCGATGACACCGTCACCGGGCGCCGGGTCGCGGTCAAGGAACTCCGGCCGCCGGGCGGGTCCTCCGACGACGAGCGCGGCACCTACATGCAGCGGGCCTACTCCGAGGCGCGCAGCGCGGCCCAGATCAGCCACCCGAACGCCGTCACCCTGCACCATGTCATCCCGGCCACCGCGAACGACGACACGATCTACCTGGTCATGGAGTTCGTCGACGGACCCACGCTGGCCGGGCTGGTGTCCCGGCACGGCGGTTCGCTGGCCTCTCCCCTGGTCGCGAAGATCGGCCTGGAACTCCTCGACGTCCTCACCGAAGCGCACCAGCTCGGCATCGTTCACCGGGACATCAAGCCGGGAAACGTCCTGATCGCGCGGGGCGAACGGGCCAAGCTCACCGACTTCGGCATCGCGCACGTCCTCGGCGGCGCCCGGATCACGCGCGGCGGCGGCGTCGCCGGCACCCTGGCCTACATGGCGCCGGAGATGTTCGAGGGCCGGGATATCGCGGCCAGCAGCGACCTGTGGTCGCTCGGCGCCACCCTGTTCTACGCGGTCGCGGGCTGGGCCCCGTTCGACCGGGACACCGACGCCGCGACCATGCGGGCCATCCTGACCGACCCCGTCCCGGTGCCCGGCTGCGACCCGGCCCTGGCCGAGGCGATCTCCGGTCTGCTGCGGCGCGACCCGGACCAGCGCCTCACCGCCGACGAGGCGAGCAGGCTGCTGCGCCGGGTCCGGGAGCAGGAGGAGCGCACCCCGATGTGGCAGGGCCGGGCCGTCCCGATCGGGGTCCCGGCCCCGTCGGTCCCGGCGCCGCCGCACCCGTCCAGCCCCTCGAACCCGGCCTATCCGCCGCACCCGTCCAATCCCTCCGGCGTCCAGGCCCAGCCGGGCACCCGGCTCGACGCTCCGGCCGGGGCCACCGGCCCGCGGCAGCCCGCCGACCCCGGAACCGGCCCCGGAACCGGCCCCGGACAGCCGAAGCCCGGGTCCCGCCGCCGGACCGTCATCATCGCCTCGTCGGCCGCCGCGGCCGTCGTCGTCCTGGCGGGGGCCACCGTCGGCATCCTCCTGGGCACCATGCACCACGGGGGCGGTGGTCAGAGCCAGCAGTCCACCGGCAACGCCCCGCCGCTGGCCGCCAAGGGCCCGGCGCTGAAGGCCCCGGGCGGGGGCTCCGCGACCAGCCTGTCCTTCAACGCCGACGGGACGATGCTCGCCGCGGCCGACAACACGAGCCCGACCGGGGCGAACAAGGCCCCCGAGTGGAACGCCTCCAGCGGTACGCAGACCAGCATCTTCCCCTATTTCGGCACCAGCACCGGCCTGGCGTTCAGCCCGTCGGGGCAGATGCTGGCCGTCGCCGGCGCCGACCTCTACCTGTGGAACGCCGCCAAGCACGTCAACACCGTGTACCGGTTCGACACCATCCCCCGGTGCCTCGCGTTCAGCCCCGACAGCAAGACCCTCGTGGTCGGCGGCCAGCTCCGGGCCGGGTCGACGCCGGTGGTCCGGCTGCTGAACGCGGCCAGCGGCCAGTGGACCGCCACGCTGCCGGGCCTGCCCGGCACCGCCCGGGTCAGCGGGGTCGCGTTCAGCCCCGACGGCCGGACCGTGGCCGCCAGCGACCCCGCCACCCGCGCCGTCTACCTGTGGAACGTCTCCGGGAAGTCCCTGTCGGCCACCGTGAAGCCCGGCGGCGTCACGGGCCCGATCGCGTTCAGTCCCGACGGCCGGACCCTGGCGGTGGCCGCCGGCCCGGGCCAGGTGAAACTGATCGACGCGGCCAGCAAGCAGACGGTCTCCACCGTGACCGACCCGGGGAGCAAGGGAGTGAAGGCGCTCGCCTTCAGCCACGACGGCCGCGCCCTCGCGGTCGCCGACGGCAATGGCATGGCCGACGTCTGGAACGCCGCCTCCGGGAAGATGACCGCTCAGGCCGCGGTCCCGGGCGCGGACTCGGTGGCGTTCAACCCGGCCGGAACGATCCTGGCGACCGGCAGCGGCTCCGGCCAGGTCCGGATGTGGACCGTCCCGGCCCGGTAGCCGGCCCCGGACAGTCCTCCTGCCGCCCCGCCCTCTCATGCTATATTTTTTATACAAAATCTAATGTTCGCCGCATGAGGGACGAGAGGGACGCGATGCGAGTCTTCAACGGGATCGACGAGATCAGGGCGGCCGTCGGAGAGCACCTCGGCTACAGCGAGTACCAGCCCGTCACCCAGGCCGACATCGACGCGTTCGCGGCCCTCACCGGCGACGACCAGTGGATCCACGTCGACCCCGAGCGCGCCAAGGACGGCCCCTTCGGCTCCACGATCGCCCACGGACTGCTCACCCTGTCCCTCGGGCCCCGGCACGCCAAGGAGATCTACCGGATCGACGGCCTGAAGATGAGCGTCAACTACGGCTACGACAAGATCCGCTTCCCCTCCCCGGTCCCGGTCGACTCCAAGATCCGCCTCGGCGCCGTCCTGTCCTCGGTGAAGGACATCAGCGAGAACTCCGTGCAGATCGCCATCACCTTCACCTGGGAAGCCGAGGGCAGGCCCAAGCCCGCCTGCGTCGCCGAGATGCTCATCCGCTCGTCGGTATGACCCTCTGGGACCTGGTCGAGCGCCGCGCGGCCGCCACGCCGGACGCGAACATGCTCGCCGACGAGACCGGCCGCCACGTTTCGTTCGGCCAGTTCAAGGGTTTGGCCGAACGGATCTCCGCTGACCTGGCCGCCCAGGGAGTGCGACCGGGCAGCGCGGTCACCTGGCAGCTGCCCAGCACCGTGGAGACCCTGGCCCTGACCGCGGCCCTGGCCCGGCTGGGCGCGGTCCAGAACCCGGTGATCCCCGGCTACGGCCAGGACAACCTGGACTTCGTCACCGCCCAGACCGGCGCCGGCCTGATCATCACCGATCTCGCGCAGGTCCGCCCCGGGTCCGGGGACGTTCCCCCGCCCGCCGGCGCGGACGGCGACCCGGTGCGATGGGTGTTCTACACCTCCGGCACCACCGCCGACCCGAAGGGCGCGTTGCACACCGACGCGTCGCTGCTGGCGTCGGCGTCCGGCATGGCCCGCGCCCTGGCCCTGACCAAACGCGACCGGGTCGGCGCCGTGTTTCCCGTCGCCCACGTCGGCGGCTGCGGGACGTGGCTGGCCGCGTCGCTGATGAGCGGCTGCGCGCTGATCCTGGACTCCTCGTTCGACCTGGAGCGGACGACCGCGCTCCAGCGGCGGGAACGGGTGACGGTCGGCGGCTGCGGGACCGTGTTCACCCAGCTGTATACCGGCCTGCAGCGCGAGAACCCGGGGCGGCCGCTCTTCCCGGACCTGCGCGTCATGACCGGGGGCGCCTCTCCCCGCCCGCCGTCCCTGCACGAGGACGTGAAGCGGCTCATGGGCACCCCCGGCATGCTCTCGGGATACGGGATGACCGAGGCCCCGATTCTGACTATGGCCGCGGTCACCGACCCGGACGAGAAGATCGCCCTCACCGAGGGCCGCCCCGGCCCCGGCGTGGAGTTCATCGTCGTCGACTCCGAACTGCGGGTGAAGGCGCCGCAGATGATGCGCGGCTACGCCGACCCGGCGCTGAACGCCGGCGCGTTCGACGACGACGGCTACCTGAGGACCGGCGACCTCGGCGCCGTCGACGCCGACGGGTACGTGAGGATCACCGGCCGCCTCAAGGACGTGATCATCCGCAAGGGCGAGACGCTCAGCGCCCGGGCGATCGAACTGGACGTGCTGACCTTCCCCGGCGTCACGGACGTGGCCGTGATCGGGCTGCCCGACGCCGAGCGCGGCGAGATCGCGTGCGCTGTCGTCGTCCCCGCCGACCCGGCCCGGCCCCCCGCCCTGGCCGCGGTGGTCGCCCACCTGAGGGACCGGGGCGTGCCCCCGCTGCGGTGGCCGGAACGGCTGGAGGTCGCCGGTGACTTTCCCCGGAACTCCACCGGCAAGGTCCGCAAAGACGAACTGCGGGCCCAGGTCGCGCCCCCGTCGTTATGTTCGCTGTTTCCGCTGCCATCACGACACTAATCGCGAACCTAAGGAGGGGTTCCTGATGGACCTGGGACTGAAGGACGCCGCCGTCGTCGTCAACGGCGGGTCGAAGGGCATGGGGCGGGCGGCCGCCGAGCGGTTCGCCGCCGACGGGGCGAAGGTCGCGGTGCTGGCCCGGTCGAAGGACGCCCTGGACGAGACCGTCTCGGCCCTGCGGGAACTCGGCGCCGCCGACACGCTCGCGCTCAGCGCCGACATCACCGACGCCGCCAGCGTCGAGGCCGCGTTCTCCGTGGTGGCCGACCGCTGGGGAACCCTGAACGCCCTGGTCAACGCGACCGGCCCGGTCGAGGTCGGGGTCAGCGACTTCGCGGGCACCACCGACGAGGAGTGGGCGGCCACCTTCGACATCGGCACCATCGGCGCTATCAGGTGCGTGCGGGCGGCGCTGCCGCTGCTGCGGGCGGCGGAGTGGGCCCGGATCGTGAACGTATCGGCGCACTCCACCCGCCGCCAGTCCCCCGGCATCGTCTCCTACACCGCGGCCAAGGCGGCCCTGACCAGCGTCAGCAAGAACCTGTCGGTCAGCCTGGCACCGGAGGGAATCCTGGTCAACACGGTGTCGCCCGGGTCGTTCCTGTCCGCGGGGATGAAGGGCTACCTGCGGGCGCAGCCGGCTTCGCGGAACATCGACCCCGAGAACCTGCACGACGCGATGCGCGTCATCGAGGAAGACTTCGGGCACCCCGCCTACCTGCGCCGGGCCGGGGACCCGAAGGAGATCGGCCCGGTCATCGCGTTCGTCGCCTCCCGCGCCAACTCCTACATGACCGGCGCCGACATCAACGTCGACGGAGGATCGGACTTCTAGCCGATCCGGTGATGGTGGCCATGGTGAGTGAGGAAGCCTGATGTCTGCCAGACCCCGACGTCGTGGACCGTCAGCAGGGCGATGACCAGTCCCGCGGCCAGCGACGCGGTCAGGAGCGACAGCCGGACTCCCCGGCCGCCGATCGCCGGCGTCCCTCCCCGGGCCTCGGCCGACAGGAGCCGGGGCAGGCGGCGGATGTAGGCCAGCACGTGGATGGCCATCGCGCCGAACCAGAGGATGAAGGTGGCCTTGTGGAGCAGCAGCCAGGGCTGCCGCGCCGACGGGCCGACCAGCCCGAGGATCACGCCGGATCCGAAAACCCCGATCGTCAGCAGCATGATGAACGGGCCGAGGATCCGGAGCAGCGGATGCGGAGGCCCCTTGCGCCGGTACGGCTCGTTCCCGCTGTAGTAGCGGAAGAACCGGTAGGTGACCGAGCCGGCCTTCAGCGCGACCGGCCCCAGCAGCAGCATGCCCAGGAAGAAATGCAGCGTCAGCAGGGAACTGAGGCGCAGGATCGTGAACCCCTCGGCGGCCAGCAGGATCAGCAGCACCGTCCCGGTAATCACGGTCAGCCGCTCGTTCCCCTCGGCCCCGCCGGACCGCCCCGGCTCGCTGAGGGCGGGCATGTCGACGCGCGTGGCCCGCGCGCCGTGGCTGTATGGAGATGTCACATGGAAACGTTAGCCAGGCCAATTGCAGAGTTGTCGTGCGTTATTTTTCAGTTTCCTCTGAGTTTCCCGGTACCCTGCCGACCATGGGGGTTAGCAGGCGGGATTTCATGGCGGCCGGGGCGGTCACGACGGCGGCGGGGGCGCTGGCCGCGTGCGGCGGAACCGACAGCAGGGCAGCCCAGACGCCGGGGCAGACGGCGTCCACGGTGCGGTCCGGGTTCGACCAGTTCGCGGCGGGCGGGTACCGGCAGGTGGCCGGGAAGAGGTTCGGGATCATCGCGAACCCGACGTCGATCACGTCCGACCTCACGCACGAGGTCGACGTCATGCACGCGTCCCGGGACGTACACCTGACCGCGGTGTTCGGGCCGGAGCACGGGTTCCGCGGCACCGCGCAGGCCGGCGGCGGGGAGGGCAACACCACCGACCCGAAGACGAAACTGCCCGTCTACAACCTGTACGGCACCGACGTGGCCAGCACCGTGAAGGTGATCCGGCAGTCCGGGGTGCAGGCGCTCGGCTTCGACATCCAGGACGCCGGGGCCCGCTTCTACACCTACATCTGGACCATGTACCTGGGCCTGGCCGCCGCGGCGACCCTCGGCATCCCGTTCATCGTGCTGGACCGGCCGAACCCGCTGGGCGGGCTCCGGCCGTCGGGCCCGGTCATGCGCCCGGCCCAGGAGTCGTTCGTCGGCCTGAAACCGGTCAGCCAGCAGCACGCGATGACCGTCGGGGAACTCGCCGCCCTGTTCAACGAGGAGTTCGTGCCCTCCGACGCGGGCGGCAAGAAGGCCGACCTGACGGTGGTCCCGATGACCGGCTGGCGGCGCGGCCTGTCCTACGACCAGACCGGGCTGCCCTGGGTGATGCCGTCACCGAACATGCCAACCCCGGACACCGCCCTCGTCTACTACGGCACCGGCCTGTTCGAGGGCACCAACCTGTCCGACGGCCGCGGCACCACCCGGCCGTTCGAGCTGATCACGGCCCCCTACATCGACTACCGCTGGGCCGACACGCTGAACGCGGAACTGCCCGCCCTCGGCGTGCGCGGCGCCCGCTTCCGCGAGGAATACGTCGAGCCGGCCTCGGACCGGTACGCGAACACCGTGTGCGGCGGCGTCCAGTGCTACGTGACCGACCCCGGATCGTCCGACGCCATCACCACCACCGTCGCGATGCTGGTCACGGCCAAGCGCCTGTACCCGAAGCATTTCGGCTGGAACTACCCGGGCGAGGCCGTGAACTGGATCGACTCCCTGTCCGGTTCGGAGTGGATCCGGACGTCGGTGGACGCGGGCAAGACCACCGCCGAGATCGTCGCCGGCTGGCAGACCGACCTGGCCGCCTTCGCCCGCACCCGCCAGCGCTACCTCCGCTACCGGTAGAACACCGGCTTTCACGACCATCAAAAACCGACTCAAATACCCGGATAGTCGGTAACGTAATCGCACATGATCATAGAGTCGGCGGTGCTGAAGGCCGGGCACTCGGCGGCAGGTCTCGTCGCGAGGAAGTGGCTGGACTGGCCGCGAGAGCGGAAGGGAAGGACCGCCGACCTGACCGAGCTCATGGCGGCCGGGTTCCGCGATCAGCTCCTCCGGCGCAAGACCACACGCCAGTTCGAGGCACTCGCCGACTCCGTCTACGAACGGATCCTGCCGCTGATCGAACAGGAATTCCGGGGCCTCGATGACGGTACCCGGAGGGCCGTCATCGACCAGGTCGTACGAGTGCTCGACGGCGCCGATCTGTCGGACAAGGCGCTGCTGGGCGACAATATGGACCCGGTAAAGGTCGCGAGCCGGATCAGGAAGACCTTCCCGCCGCGCCAGGCTGAGGCTGAATTCGGCGACGCCGGCGCGCGGCTGTACGACGTCCTCCTCGACGAATGCTGCGACTGCCTCGCGCACATCCTCATCCACTTGCCGGAGTTCACCGAGCGGGCCGAGGTCGAGTCCATGGCCCGGCTGTCCGACGCGGTCAATTCCCTGGACTCCATCCTGGCCCGCCTCCCGGCCCGGACTCTCGACGCCCCCGAAGGCGATTCCCTGGATGAGGAATTCAGCCGCCGCTACCTGGCAGCCATCATTGACGCTCTGGACCAACTGGAACTCCACGGCGTCGGACTCGACCGGTTCAAGCGGCCCCGGACGGCCCTAAGCGTCGCCTACATCAGTCTCAACGTCACCGACGAGGGCAAGGCACGGGACCGGGACGCGGGAGATCCCCTCCGCGTCGACGAGTGGCGGTCGCGTCGCCGCGAACCGGACACCGTTCGCGTTGAGCACGCTCTGAGCAAGCGTTCCTGGATGCTCATCCGGGGCGAGGCCGGGGGCGGCAAGACCACGCTGCTGCGCTGGCTCGCGGTCACGGCCGCGCTGGGCGCGTTCACCGGGGAACTGACGCCGCTCAACGGCCGCGTCCCGTTCCTGATCAAGCTCCGCAGGCACGCGAACCCGGGCCAGCCGCTGCCCCGGCCGGAAGAATTCCTGGACGACGTGACACCGGAGCTGGGCGGGGTCATGCCGAAGGCGTGGGCCCACCGGCAGCTGTCGTCCGGAAGGGCGCTGCTGCTGGTCGACGGCATCGATGAGATCACTGATGCCCGGCGCGACGAGACCCGTTCCTGGCTCTCCCGGCTTACCTCGCAGTTCCCGGGCATCCGCGTCATCGTCACGGCCCGTCCCGCCGCGGCGGAAGCGAACTGGCTCAGCGCCGAGGGATTCGGCACGGCCTTCCTGGAGTCACTCGGGCCGGCGGATCTTCGCGCTTTCGTCCGCAACTGGCACAAGGCGGTCCGTGACTATGACGGCCTTCCGTGCGCCCCGGAACGGCTGCCCGCGTACGAGGCGAAGCTGCTAGCACGGATGGAGGCCTCCCCTCACTTGCGGACCCTGGCCAGCACCCCGCTGCTCGCGGCCATGCTGTGCGCGCTCAACCTGGACCGGGAAGACGCCCTTCCCCGCAATCGCATGAGCCTGTACTCCCAGGCGGTCAACCTTCTCACCGACACCCGCGACGCCGGACGGGGCGTGCCGAGCGCTCTGACCGTCCCGCTGGAGAGCAAAGAGAAGCTCATCCTGCTGCAGGACCTGGCCTGGTACCTCCAGTCGAACGACACGCTCGAGATGCCGCTGATGACGGCCCGGCGACTCGTGTCCGAGCGGCTGGCTACCATGCCGCAGGTTCATACAAGCCCGGACACGGTGGTGCGGACGCTTCTCGAGCGCAGCGGTGTCCTGCAGCAGCCGGTGAAGGACTACGTCGGGTTTGTGCATCGCACCCTCCAGGAGTACCTGGCCGCCCGCCGCGCGGCCGACCTCGGGGACATGGGGCTGCTCATCGGGAAGGCCCATCTGCAGCAGTGGCGGGAGACCGTGCTCATGGCCGCGGGCTGTGCCATCGAGCCGATGCGCGAGAGCCTGATCACGGGCATCGCGGCTCGCGCACGGGCGGAACGGGACCAGTCGACTCGGCTGCGGCGGCTGATCGTGTCGTGCTGGGAGGCGCTTCCTTCCATCTCCGCCGGCATCCGTGCGGTGATCGACGAGTGCGTCGCCTCCCTCATTCCCCCGAACGATTTCGGTGAGGCCCGGGCACTGGCCACCGCGGGCAAAGATGTGCTGTCGCGGCTTCCCCCCGTGCTCGACCGGTTGTCCGAAGGCCAGGCGGCCTGCTGTGTCCGCACGGTCTGGCTGGTCAACGGGCCGGAGGCGCTCGACCTGCTCCGCCGGTATGCTGCGGACCAGCGTCCCGCGGTCGAGATGGAGATCAGCCGGGCCTGGGACTACTTTGACTCCGGCGAGTACGCCGCGCGCGTCTTGTCCGGCCGGCCGCCCGGCGGCGGTCTGTACCTCACGGATTCGGAAACGCAGCTGGCCGCGCTCGGGACAGTATCACCGCTCTCCCGGCTGCAGGTGACACTCCCCTCGCCCGCGGATTTCCGTTTTCTGACCCGGCACGCGGAATCACTCCGGACACTTCTCATTCATATTCGCGACGCCGGGACCGGGCTATCCGGACTTCCGCGCCTTCCTCAGCTCGCGGAACTTTCCATCGGGGCTCCCGGGCTCGCGGAACTGTCATTCCTGAATTCACTTCCCCAGCTGCGCAGAATCTGGCTCACGACCTGCGATAATATTGACGATTACTCCTCCCTCGCGCGTTTCACCGAGTTGAGCGCCCTGTCACTGGTGGGCTGCGGCCGGCTGCGGGACCCGGGCCAGCTTCCCCCGCTGAGCGACGTCCGGTCGCTGTCCCTTGTAGGCGCTGGCCTGGAACCCGGCGCGCTACACGCCCTGGCCAAGGCTGCTCCGGGCCTGGCCCACCTAGCGCTGAAGGACTGTGGCTGGGTCAGCGGACTCGAAGGACTGAGCACGCTTCGCCTTGAAGACCTGCGACTGCCCGGCAATTCGTCCATCACCGATTTGACGCCGCTCGCCAGCCAGACCTGCCTGCGAGCGCTGGACGTGCGCTACACCGGTGTCCGGGACCTGACACCGCTGTCCGGGCTCCCGCACCTGCGGCGCCTGTGGATCGCCGGGATCTCCGCGGGAACCGATGTATCCCCGCTGGCCCGCAACCGGGATGTTCACATTTACATAGACGAACGTCAACGAATTCGGGGCAGTGAAACTATCGGAGACCGGCTGCACATCCAGGCGTTACCCCGGAACCGCGGATAGCCCGGCTTTGCTGTATATTTATCGCCTCACGAAGACGGGACAATCCGCACTGGCCTTGGTCGGGAGAATTGAATGGGCATCAGGCTCCCAAGCCATCTACCTTGGGTGCTGGACTTGCTGGAACTTGAATGGCCTAATATCGATGAAGGTGAATTCGAAGCGGCAGCCATCGGGCATCGCTGGATAGCGGCGCTCACGGACGAGGCGGCCGCGGACGCCCACGGCGGGGCTCAGACTGTCGCCGAGGCCAATGAAGGCCGGTCGGTCGAGGCGTTCGCGTCCTACTGGTGCCGCGGCGCCGTATACCGGATTGATCAGCTGACGGAAACCCTCAGCGTTGCGGAATCCGCACAGTACGCGATGGCGGACCACGTGACAGCGGTGAAGTCCGCGGTGATCTGGGAGCTCGAAGGGCTCCTGGACGAGATCTACCGGGCCACCTCTCCCGTCGACCGCCACGGAGCGATGTTCAGCCAGGAACGCCTGCGCCAGATGCCCGCCGTCCAGTGGACCCGGGAGAATGTCCAGTCGCGGCTGGGCCAGCTTGAGGACCTGCTGGCCTCCGAAGCCGTGCGGCTGCGCACCGCATGGCACAGCGGCGGCAGCGGCCTGTCCCGCCCTCGGCTGGCCACCACATGGCAGTACAACGTGCTGGCCTTCGAAGCGTCCAGCTATGACTACGGCGCCCGGCGGATCGCCCACGCCTCCGACAGCATGGATCTCACCGGCCACAAATTCGGCGCCGCCAGAGGACGGTCGGCCGCGCAGCTGCGCCAGTGGCCGCCCGCGATCTGGGCGGCCGGCACTCTCGACGACATTGAGACGGATTTCGCCGACTTGATCCGCAAGTGCGCCATAGAACTGCAGATCACCAGCGACTCGCTCCTGGCCTGCCGCACCACGCTCCTGGAGGCCGAGTGCCGGAATATCGAGCTCGCGTACCGGGCACAGGCCGCCGCTTTCTGGGGAGCCCGCGAGGCCAGGAACCAGGGCACAGAAGCCGTCTCGGAGCAGGCCACGCAGCTTAGCGTCCTGCTCAACGGGCAGCCCGGGCCGCAGACCTGGAGCTGGGTCAGCGAAGACCCTTTCACCGGATTCCAGCAGGGCCTGCCGGAGTAACGGGGAGGAGCCGCCAGGGGTCAGCGGCCCTGGAATTTGGGTCTTCTGCCTTCCATCAGGGAGGCGGTGCCCTCAGCGCGGTCCTCGGTACCCGACAGCATGGCGATGGCGGCGGACTCCTCGGCGAAGGCCGTGGTCATGTCGCTGACCAGGGAGCGGCGGTACAGGCGCTTGGCCTGGCCCAGGCTCAGGGTGGGGCCGGACGCCAGGCGTTCCGCGAGTTCCCCGGCGGTCTTCTCCACGTCATCGTCGGCGACCAGCCGGTTGACGGCGCCCCACTGCCGCAGGTCGGCGGAGGTGACCGTGTCGCCGAGGAGCGCGATCTCGTTCAGGACGTGGAACGGCAGGACCCTTGGCAGGAAGAACGGGTCGCCGGCGTGCGGGGCCATGCCGCGCCGGGTGAACACGTGCGTCCACTTGGCGCTGTCGGACGCCACGACCAGGTCGGCCAGGAGCGCCAGCATCCAGCCGATGCCCGCGACCCGGCCGCGGACCGCGCTGACCACCGGGGTCTCCAGTTCCCACAGCCGGCGGAACAGGTCCTGGTAGGGCAGCATCGGGGTCCGGTAGTCGAGGGGGTTCTCCGGCGGGGCGGCGTCGGCCGCCGACAGGTCGGCGCCGACGCAGAAGTCCGGCTCCCCCGCGATCACGATCGCGCGGACGGACCGGTCGAGGTCGGCGCCGGACAGCGCGTCGCGCAGCGCGTCGCGGAGTTCGGAGTCGATGCCGTTGCGGGCCTTCGGGCGGTTGAGGCGCAGCCAGAGGACGCCGCCGGACTGCTGGCTGATCAGCGAGCTCATTCCACTCCTACGATCGATACGAAGCTGACCATCTCGCCGGGGTAGCCGCCGAGGTTGTGGGTGAGGGCGAGCTTGCGGTTCCCGCAGGTGGAGATCCGCCGGTCGTCCGGGGCCTCGCCCCGGAGCTGCAGCCAGGCCTCGAACATCATCCGCAGGCCGGAGGCTCCCACTGGGTGGCCGAACGCCTTCAGGCCGCCGTCCGGGTTCACCGGCACCTCGCCCTCGAGGTCGAAGGTGCCCTTGAGGACTTCGGTCCACGCGGTGCCGCGCCCGGTCAGGCCGAGGTCCTCGGTGAGGACGACCTCGGTCGGGGTGAAGCAGTCGTGGCACTCCACCATGGCCAGTTCGCGCCTCGGGTCTTTCACGCCGGCCTGGGCGTAGGCGTCGCGGGCGGAGGCCGCGACCTCGGGGAACGTCGTGTAGTCATACGACGGATCCTCGAGGCCGCCGCCGTTCCCGGCGACCAGGGACAGCGCCTTGATGATCAGCGGCTTGTCCGTGTACTTGCGCGCGTCCTCGGCCCGGACGACGATCGCCGCGGCTGCGCCGTCGGCCACGCCGGCGCAGTCGAACACCGACAGCCCGCCCGCGACCGCGGGCATCGCGCACAGCGCCTCGACCGAGTACTCCTTGCGGAACTGGGCCCTCGGGTTGCGGGCGCCGTTGCGATGGTTCTTGGACGCCACCCGGGCCAGGGCCTTCTTCATCTCCCCGGTGTCCACGCCGTACTTCCTGGCGTACGCGGGGGCGACCATGGAGAACATCGCCGCCGCCGTGACGCTGCGGGCGGTGCCGTCGCCGGGGATCGGGAAGGCGTTGAGTCCCTGGTAGCCGCCGTCCTTGACCTTCTCCCCCCCGATCGCCATCGCCATGTCGTAGGCCCCGGAGGCGACGGCGTACGCCGCCTGCCGCAGGGCCTCCGACCCGGTGGCGCAGTAGTTCTCCACCCGGGTGACGGGCTTGCCGGCCAGGCCGAGCGGTTTCGCGAGGGCGATGCCGCTCATCGCGGACTGGGCGGTGCCGAACCAGTAGGCGTCGACGTCATCCTTGGTGACGCCGGCGCTGGAGAACGTCTCGCCGGCCGCGGCCTGGAGCAGTTCGTCCAGGCCCTTGTCCCAGTGCTCGCCGAAGCGGGTACAGCCCATCCCGATGATGGCGACCCGGTCAGCGATTCCGTGTGAAGCCATCTCTACTTTTCCTCCCGCGCTGCCCGGACCGGCCGGGCCTTCCAGAAGTAGTTGTGAATGCCGTCGCTGGTGGCGAGCCTCCGGAACGTCATCTCGACCCGGCCGCCGATCGCCACATCGTCCGGGTCGGTGTCGGTGAGCTCGACCGGCATCCGGCCGCCCGCGCCGTCTGGGGCCGGGTCGAAGTCGACGATCGCGAACACGAGCGGCGGGCTGAGGCTGTAGGAGAGCTTGTCGATCGTGAACGTGACGATGGTGCCCTGGGTGCCGGACCTGGGAAAGCCGAACTTGTAGCCGGCGTTCCGGTTCGCGGCGGGCGAGGAGACCCGGGCCGGCTCCGGGCGCCGCGGCGGCTCGACCGGCAGCAGGCCGCGCCAGTGCAGGTAACGGCCGTAGGCGACCGGGCCGCTCGCCGCTAGCTGGGACCGCACCGGCTTGGCCGGGTGGTAGTTCCTGAGAGCGTCGGTGGTGCGGAGGACGATCGCGTCGGCGCCGTCGGCCAGGGTGAGCAGGACGATGTTCTGCCCGGGCTCGGCCTCCTCCAGTTCGCGGGCGAGCAGGAGGGCGGGCTGCGCGGCCCCGGGGTTGCCGACGGTGTCTTTGAGACGGTCGGCGACCTGGCTGGAGGGGACGCCGGACTTCCGGGCGACGGCGGAGGCCGACCGCTCGGTTCCGCCCGCCACGATGAGCCGGCTGACCTCCCCGGCTTCGATCCCGGCGCTGCCCAGGGCCAGTTTGAGGGCCTCGGCGGCGAGGTCGGCGTAGCGGTTCTCGCCGAACCGCTCCTCCCACAGCCTGGAGCGGGCATCCCCGGGGGCGCGCCAGCGGTCCAGGAACTCCTCGGTGGCCGACTCCCAGGCGACGATCTCGGCGACCGGGTCGTCGTCCCCGATCAGGAGGGCCGCGGCGGCGTCACCGCCGGCCGCCTCGTCGGGGCCGCCGGGAAGGCCGGTGCGAGTGTCGGAGGCGACGACCAGGACGGCGCCGTTTCCCTGCCAGGCCGCGCGGAGGGCGCCGAGCGCGGAGCGGACGGAGCCGACGGCGTCGTAGGCCGGGACGCCGCGGTCGAGGCGGAGAACCGCGTGAATGGCGTTCGCGTTGGTCCGGTCGGCGTAGGCGGGCTCGGTCGTCGCGAACCACAGCGCGTCCGGGCGCCGCTTCCCGTCGCTGTCGCGCAGCGCGGCGCGGGCCGCCTCGGCTCCCATCGTGGTCGTGTCCTCGTCGTAGGAGGCCACGGTCCTGG
This sequence comes from Streptosporangiales bacterium, assembly GCA_009784565.1. GTDB lineage: Bacteria > Actinomycetota > Actinomycetes > Streptosporangiales > Streptosporangiaceae > Trebonia. The sequence goes on from WRBL01000097.1 coordinate 16,941, forward strand.
TGCCGGTTCCGCCGCCCTGCCCGGCCACGGCCTTGATGGCGGACCGGTCAAGCCTGCGGTACGGAAGGTGGACACCCCATCCGGTGATGCCGCGCGGACCCGTCGTCGCCGGGCCGGCCATCAGGCAGTCCTCAAATCTCGCATGAAATATATAATACAAGACATGCACTCGACGCCCAGTGGTTCCCAGCCCGAGTCTCTCCGGAAAGCGCTGCCCCTCGAGGGCGTGCGGATCCTCGCGCTGGAGCAGATGCAGGCCCTCCCCTACGCCACCCAGCTCCTGGCCCACCTGGGCGCCGACGTCGTGAAGGTGGAACCGCCGGGCCTGGGTGACTCCGGCCGCGGCGCCCTGCCCGCGATGAAGGACCCGTCCGGCCGGAACGTGGGCGCCACGTTCCTCCGCAACAACCTGGGCAAGCGCAGCCTCTGCGTGAACCTGAAGGACCCGCGCGGCCGCCAGCTGGTCCTGGACCTGGCCAGGAAGTTCGACGTGATCGCGGAGAACTCGAAGGCCGGGTCGATGGACCGCCTCGGCCTGGGCTACTCCGACATCGCCGAGGTCCACCCGCGCGGGATCTACGTGTCGGTGTCCGGCTTCGGCAACTCGGTCCAGACGCCCTACGCCGACTGGCCCGCCTATGCCGGGATCGTCGAGGCGATGTCGGGGATCTACGAGATGAAGCGGGTCGGCGACGAGCCGCCGGTCATGAACCCGGTCGGCGCCCTCGGCGACATCAGCGCGGCCCTGTTCGCGACCATCGGCATCCTGGCCGCGCTGCGGCACCGGGAGACCACCGGCCGCGGCCAGTACGTCGACATCGCCATGTTCGACGCGGTGCTGGCCATGACCGACATCGTGACGAACTTCTGGTCCATGGGCCTATCCAAGGGCGCGATGGCGCCGCTGATCATGCACGGCTTCCGGGCCAAGGACGGCTGGTTCGTGCTCCAGGTCGGCCGGCCCGCGCAGTTCGCGCGCCTGGTCGAGCTGGTCGGGCACCCGGAATGGGCGGAGGACCCGCGGTTCGAGACCCGGCAGGGATGGATCGACCACCTGGAGGACACGCTGCGGCCCGCGATCGAGGGCTGGGCCTCGGGGATGACGAAGATGGAGGCCTGCCAGGCCCTGGGGGCCGTCGGCCTCGCCGCCGGACCGTGCCTGGAGGACGAGGAAGTGGTACGCGACCCGCACGTCGCCGCGCGCGGCATGATGGTCGAGATCCCCCGCACCGACGGCGTCGCCCAGCCCGTCCTGACGCCGGGCAGCCCGGTCCGCATGTCCGACGTCCCGCCATCGGCCGCCGCGTCGGTCCGCCCGCCGTGGCTGGGCGAGCACACCTCCGGCGTTCTGGCCGCCGAACTCGGGCTGAGCGACGCGGAGCTGTCGTCGCTGCGGGAGGACGGCGTTATCGCCTGAG
>WRBL01000098.1 GCA_009784565.1 Streptosporangiales bacterium
AGCGACACAATCCTGGACGCCATGATCAAGGATGACCCGGGAAGCCGGGTCGCCGTGGAAACGCTGATCACCACCGGGCAGGTGCACGTGGCCGGCGAGGTCACCACCCAGACCTATGTGGACATCCCGGGGATCATCCGCGAGAAGATCCTGCAGATCGGGTACGACTCCTCGGCCAAGGGCTATGACGGTGCGTCCTGCGGCGTGTCGGTGTCCATCGGCGCGCAGTCGCCGGACATCGCCCAGGGCGTGACGGACGCCTACGAGGTCCGCGAGGGCGAGGGCGCGGAGGACTTCGACCAGCAGGGTGCCGGCGACCAGGGCCTGATGTTCGGCTACGCGTGCCGGGACACACAAGAGCTGATGCCGCTGCCGATCATGATGGCGCACCGGCTCTCCCGCACCCTGTCCGAGGTGCGGCGCTCGGGACAGGTGCCCTACCTGCGCCCGGACGGCAAGACCCAGGTCACCATCGAGTACGACGGCGACCGGCCGGTCCGGCTGGACACGGTAGTGGTCTCCAGCCAGCACGCGCCCGACATCAACCTCAAGGAACTCCTCGCGCCGGACGTCAAGGACTACGTCGTCGACCCGGTGCTGAAGGAGTTCGAGATCGACACCACCGGGTACCGGCTGCTGGTCAACCCGACCGGGCGCTTCGAGATCGGCGGCCCGATGGGCGACGCCGGCCTCACCGGGCGGAAGATCATCATCGACACCTACGGCGGCATGGCCCGCCACGGCGGCGGCGCGTTCTCCGGTAAGGACCCGTCCAAGGTGGACCGCAGCGCCGCGTACGCGATGCGCTGGGTGGCCAAGAACGTGGTGGCGGCCGGGCTCGCGGACCGCTGCGAGGCCCAGGTGGCCTACGCGATCGGCAAGGCCAAGCCGGTCGGCCTGTTCATCGAGACCTTCGGCACCGAGACCGTCCCGGTGGAGAAGATCCAGGACGCGGTCCTGGAGGTCTTCGACCTGCGCCCGCGGGCGATCGTCACCGCCCTGGACCTGCTGCGCCCGATCTACTCCCAGACCGCGGCCTACGGCCACTTCGGCCGCACCGAGCCCGACTTCTCCTGGGAAAGGACGGACCGGGCACAGGCCCTCCGTTCCGCCGCGGGGCTGTGAGCCCGACGCGGCTTTCCCCTACAGCACCCGCCACCCAGGGGTGACCCAGCACCCGCCACCCGGGGGTGACACGGCACCCGCCACCCGAGGGCGTGGGTCTCTTTGGTCGCTATGACGACCAGCTAGACGCACACCCCCATGTGCATCGTCCTTTATCGCCGGATTCTCTTCTTGCGGGCCGTCGCGTGTGAAGACACGCGGCGGCCCGCAATTGCTTTTCTGCCTGCAGCTATATCTGAGGGTTATTTTCTGCTCGCTAATAGTAGTTAATGGTGCGCGCCCAGTTCGGATTGTCACTCAAAGTTTGTGCAGATGCGTATGCGTATGAATGTGCTAAGTCCCTTGCGAATGCACGTGCATGCGATAAACTTCTGTAGTGAGTCCGGGGGGTTCAGCAATACCGCGGCGGCGACCGTCGCCGCGGCAGGGCGCCGGTCGCAGTGCCGTATGGCGAACGGTGCCCGACGGACCACGGCAACGCGTCAGGAGACAGGACAACGATGCAGGACATATACAACGGGATTTCCGCCGCCGAGCTTGACGGCGCGGCGTGGCGGAAGAGCCAGCGCAGCAACTCGCAGGGCGCGTGCGTGGAGCTTGCCCGGCTTAACGGAGCCACGGTCGCGATGCGCAACTCGCGCGACCCCGAGGGCACCGCCCTGATCTACTCCGCCGACGCGGTCCGGGCCATGGTCGGCGCGCTGCGCAGCGGCGAATTCGACTACCTCCTCGGCTAGTCCCTCGCGCGCCGGGCGTCCGGGGCGCCCTCAGGCGCTCGCGGACAGCACGGCTTCCGAAGGCCAGGCACGGGCATTGCGGCTCCCCGTGCCTGGCCTTCGGTCTTCCCGGGGGCGGCCCATCTGGTAGGAACAGGGACGTGGCGGCGAAGAAGGAAACGGGAAAGACGGAACGCACTCTCTTTCCCGCGGACGTCAACCCGGTCGCCCGGATCGCGGTGGACAACCCGCTCCCGCATCTCGACCGGCCGTTTGACTACCTGGTCCCGTCCCGTCTCGGGGCGACCGCCCGCCCGGGCGCCCGGGTGAAGGTCAGGTTCGCCGGGCAGTACCTGGACGGGTTCGTCCTTGAACGCGCCGCCGAAAGCGAGTTCACCGGCGAACTGGCCTACCTCGACAAGGTGGTGTCGCCGGAACCGGTGCTCACCCCGGAGACCTCGGACCTGGCCCGGGCCGTCGCCGACCGGTACGGAGGCACCCTGGCCGACGTGCTGCGGCTGGCCGTCCCCCCGCGGCACGCCGCCATCGAGAAGGAACCGCACGAAGACCTTCCCCGCAAGCGCCCGGACCGCCCGGACCCGGGTTCGTGGAAGCGGTACCCGGCGGGGCCCGGTTTCCTCGACGCCGTCGCCGGGGGCCGCCCGGCCCGCGCGGCCTGGACCGCCCTGCCCGGGGACTGGCCGGACGAGATCGCCCGGGCCGCCGCCACCTGCGCCAGCGCCGATCGCGGCGCCGTGATCGTTGTCCCGGACGGAAAGGACCTGGCCCGGGTGGGCGCGGCCCTCGAGGCCATCGGCGCCGGGCACGTCACGCTGAGCGCCGACCTGGGGCCGGCCGAACGCTACCGCCGCTGGCTCGCGACCCTGCGCGGCGAGACGCTCATCGTGGCGGGTACCCGCGCCGCCATGTTCGCGCCGGTCCGCGACCTGGGGCTGGTCGTGCTCTGGGACGACGGCGACGACCTTCACACCGACCCCCACGCCCCCTACCCGAACGCCCGCGAGGTGCTCGCCCTGCGCGCGCACCGGGCCCGCGCGGCCGCCCTGCTCGGGGGCTTCGCCCGCACCGCCGAGCTCACCCAGCTCGCGGCCTCCGGCTGGGCCCGGCCACTGGAAGGCGACCGGCCGGCGGTCCGCTCGGCGGCCCCGGTGGTCCGCTCGGCCGTGACCGAGGCCGAATTCGACCGCGACCCCGCGGCCGCGGCCGCGCGGATGCCCGTCCTCGCTCTCCGGACGCTGCGCAAAGCGCTCGCCGACGGGCCGGTGCTGGTCCAGGTGCCGCGCCGCGGCTACCTGGCGGTGATCGCGTGCGTCCGGTGCCGGGCCAAGGCCCGCTGCCCGGCCTGCGGGGGGCCGCTGCGGCTGACGGGGGCGAACGAGGTGCCGGACTGCCGCTGGTGCGGCGCGATCGCCGGAGGATGGGCCTGCCCGGACTGCGGCGCGGCCAAGGTCCGGGCGGTCGTGACCGGCGCGGACCGGACGGCGGAGGAACTCGGCCGGGCCTTCCCGGGCGTTCCCGTCCGCAACTCGGGCGGCTCGTCGGTGCTGCAGGCCGTGCCGGAGCAGCCCGCGCTCGTTATCGCGACACCCGGCGCCGAGCCCTTCGCGTCCTACGCCGCCGGGCTGCTGCTGGACGGCTGGGCGCTGCTCGGCCGCCCCACCCTGCGCGCCGTAGAGGAGACGATGCGCCGGTGGATGAACGCGGCCGCCCTGATCCGGCCAGGCGGAACCGTCCTGGTGCATGCCGACCCGGGCCAGCCCGTCGTGCAGGCCCTCATCCGGTGGGACCCGGCGGGCTTCTCGGCGAGGGAACTCGCCGACCGGAGCGAGCTCGGCTTCCCTCCCGCCGTCCGGATGGCGGCGGCCCAGGGCACCTCGGACGCGGTCGCCAGCCTTCTGTCCGGCGTGGATTCCGCGTACGAGATCCTCGGCCCGGTGCCCGTGGAGTCGCCGGAGTCACCGGAGCCGGCCGCGGACGGGATGCTCCCGGAGGAAGAGGTCCGCGCGCTGATCCGGGCTCCCCGGACGGAGGGCACCGCTCTCGCCCGGGCGCTGCAGGCCGCGCAGGCCGCCCGCAGCCTGCGGAAGGAAGGCGGCGGCGTCCGGGTCCAGCTCGACCCCGCTGACCTGATTTAGGGCGTTACGCCCGGCCGTATAATTCCCTGATCGTTTATCGCGACGGAGGACTCGATTGCTTAAGCGCATCCGGCTGTTCGGCGACCCGGTGCTGAGGACCGCGGCGGAGCCGGTCACCGACTTCGACCTGGAGCTGCGCAACCTCGTCCGGGACCTCACCGAGACCATGCGGGAGGCGTCGGGCGTCGGCCTCGCCGCACCTCAGATCGGGGTCGGGCTGCGGGTTTTCACGTACCACGTGGACGACGAGGAGTACGGGCACCTGATCAACCCGGTCCTGGAACTGACCGGGGACCCGGAGGAGGACGACGAGGGGTGCCTGTCGATACCCGGGCTGCAGTTCCCCACGCCGCGCGCGCCCCGGGCCATCGCCACGGGGTTCAGCATGCACGGCGAGCCGGTGCGGATCGAGGGCACCGAGCTTCTCGCCCGCTGCGTGCAGCACGAGACCGACCACCTCGACGGCATCCTGTTCATCGACCGGCTGGACGCCAGGCAGCGCAAGCTCGCGATGAAGGCCATCCGCGAAGCCGAGTGGAACGGCGAGCCCGCCCCCAAAGTCAAGCTCTCCCCGCACTCCACCCAGCACATCAGCTGACGACCCCTCCCAAACCCCTCCCAACCCCTCCCAGCGACAGCAACGGGACCTTCGCAGGCGCCATGGCGTACGTGAAGGGCACTCTGCGTACGCGGCCGGGCCGCGGCGATGGCGCCGTCGCTGCCGGGCAGGGCGGGATGACGCCCACGGTAGGCTTGAAGGACTCGCCGATCCCCGTGACTCGCCTCAGAAGGAGCCCGCCGTTGCGCCTTGTCTTCGCCGGAACGCCCGAGGTCGCGGTGACCTCGCTGCGGGCGCTGCTCGCTTCCCGGCATACGGTCGAGGCCGTCGTGACCCGGCCCGACGCCCGGACCGGCCGGGGCCGGAAGCTGGAACCGTCGCCCGTCGCGAAGCTGGCGGCCGACCACGGCGTGGAGGTGCTTACCCCGGCGAAGCCCCGGGAACCGGAGTTCCTGGGCCGCCTCCGCGACATCGCGCCCGACTGCTGCCCGGTCACGGCCTACGGGGCCCTGCTCCCGCGGACCGCCCTGGACATCCCGCGGTTCGGCTGGGTGAACCTGCACTTCTCGCTGCTCCCGGCCTGGCGCGGCGCCGCCCCCGTGCAGCACGCGATCCGGCACGGCGACGACATCACCGGCGCCACCACCTTCCTGCTGGTCCCCGAGATGGACGCCGGGCCTGTCTTCGGGACGGTCACCGAACCGATCGGCGCGACCGACACCAGCGGCGACCTTCTCGGCCGGCTGGCGGCCTCCGGCGCCGAACTGCTCGTGCGGACGCTGGACGCGATTGAGGACGGCGTCATCCGGGCGGAGGAGCAGCCCGCCGACGGCGTCAGCTTCGCGCCCAAGATCACCACGGCCGACGCCCGCGTCGACTGGAAGCTGCCCGCCCACCTCATCGACCGGGCGATCCGCGGCTGCACCCCCGACCCCGGAGCGTGGACCGAGCTGGACGGGGAGCGCGTCAAGCTGCAGCCGGTCACCCTGGACGCGCCGGACGCCGGAGAGCTCTCCCCGGGCGAACTGCGCGTTACCCGCGGCGCCGTCTACGCGGGGACCGGCTCCCGCCCCGTGCGGCTCGGCGAGGTCCAGGCACCGGGCAAGCGCCGCATGCCCGCCGCCGACTGGGCCCGGGGCCTGCATTCCGTGCCGGACAGCCGGCTGGGATTCAGCTAGCCGTGGGCACCTATAGCCGTCGGCCCCGTCGCCGCCCCGCCGCCAAACCCGGGAACAAAGCCGGGGCGAGGCCCGAGGGCGAAGCCGTGAAGGCCGCGCCCAAGCCCGGGCGCCGGGGGGACGTGCCCCGGCGCACCGCCTACGACGTCCTCGCCGCCGTGGAAGAGCGGGAGGCCTACGCCAACCTGCTGCTGCCGCGCCTGCTGACCGACCGGAACGTTACCGGCCGGGACGCGGCGCTGGCGACCGAGCTGACCTACGGCACGCTGCGCGGCATCGGCACCTACGACGCCGTCCTGGCCGCGTGCAGCGACCGGCCCGTGGCCAAGCTGGACCCGCCGGTCCGGCACGTGCTGCGCCTGGGGACCCACCAGCTCCTCGCCACCCGGGTCGGCAGTCACGCCGCCGTCGCGACCTCGGTCGACCTGGTCCGGGCTGTCGTCGGCCCGAAGGTGTCCGGCTACGTCAACGCGGTGCTGCGCCGGGTCTCCACCCGGGACGCCGAGCAGTGGATGGACATCGTCGCGCCCAGGCCCGACGCGGACCCCGACGGCTACCTGGCGGTGCGGCACAGCTACCCGCGCTGGATCGTCGGTGCCTACCGGGACGCGCTCGGTGCCGCCGCCGCGGGAGAACTCGGGGACGCGCTGGCCGCCGGCAACGCGCGCCCGCGGGTCACGATGGCCGTTTTCCCCGGCGGGGCCGCCCGCGAGGAGGTCATGCCCGACGGCGCCGAGCCCGGCCGCTGGTCGCCGTACGCGTTCACGCTCGCCGGAGGCGACCCGTCCGCGCTGACGGCCTCCGGCCGGGCCGCCGTCCAGGACGAGGCCAGCCAGCTCGCCGCGATCGCCCTGACCCGGGCGGCGGCTGAGCCGGGCTCCGGCGCGTGGCTGGACCTGTGCGCCGGACCCGGCGGCAAGGCGCGGATGCTGCGGGGCCTGGCCGGAGCGAGACTCGTGGCCGCCGACCTGCACCCGCACCGGGCCGGCCTGATCCGGGCCGCGCTGGACGCGGCGCCCGGCTCGGAGCCGGCGGCCGTGGTCGCGGCCGACGGGCGGCGCCCGCCGTGGCGGGACGGCGCGTTCGACCGGGTCCTGGCGGACGTGCCCTGCTCCGGGCTGGGCGCGCTGCGCCGCCGGCCCGAGGCCCGGTGGCGCAAGTCAGCCGGGGACCTGGCGGACCTGGGGGAACTGCAGCGCTCTCTTCTGAGGTCGGCACTGGCCGCGGCCCGGCCCGGGGGAGTGGTCGCCTACGTGACGTGCTCCCCGGTCCCCGCCGAGACCAGCGGCATCGTCACCGCCGTGACCGCCGAGGACGACGCGGCGGAGATTCTCGACGCCCCGGCGATGCTGCCGGAGGTTCCGGGCCTGGCCGCGCCCGACTCCCGGTTCGCCCAGTTCTGGCCCCACCGTCATGGCACGGACGCCATCTTCGTCGCCCTTCTCCGCCGCCGCGCCTGAGCGTCCCCGGGCTCGTTACGCTTCCGGGTGGCCGAGTTCCACGTCGTGGACGTGGACGTCTCCGCCGGTGACCTTGAGGCGGCTCGCGGCCGGGGGATACCCGGCGGCGATCACCGTGTACTCGCCTTCGGGCAGGTTCTCGAAGGAGTACGTGCCGTCCGCCGCGGTCGTGGTCACCCCGGCGACGCTGCCCTCGGGGTCGAGCAGGGTCACCCGGGCCTCCGGCACCGGGCGCCCGGCCCCGGTGCGGGCGATCCCCCCGGCCCGCGCGCCGGTTCGCAGCTCCACGTCCAGGGTGGCCGGCTGCCCGCCGCTGATCACGGCCGGCAGCGCGGCGGGCTGGTATGACGGCGCGCTGATCACGAGGGTGTACCGCCCGTCCGGCAGGCTCGCCAGGGCGTAGCCGCCGTCGTCGCGGGTGAGGGCCGTGCCGACGACCTCGCCGCGCTCGTCGGCCAGGGTCGCGGTCACGCCCGGGACGGGCTCGCCCGTGACAGCCGTCCGGACCACGCCCGACAGGCTCGCCCCTCCCGCCAGCAGCATGTCCACCTCAGCGGGCTGTCCGCCGACCCGGATCGCGGACGCGTACGGCTCGTGGGAGGCGGCCATCGCGATCAGCGTGTAGGTCCCCTCAGCGGAGACCGGCACCTGGTACCGCCCGTCGGGGCCGCTGTGCGCGAGGCCCGCCTGGTGCCCGTCCGGGCCGACCAGCGTGACCGTCGCCCCGGCCAGCGGGGATCCTTCTCCGTGCCGGACGTAGCCGAAGACCGCCAGCCGGCCGGGGGCGGCGCCGTTGGCGGAAGCGTGCCCGGAAACGGGAGCGGCCAGCCCCGCGGGCTCCGCGACGGGAGCGGTCACCGCGCCCGGCTCGGGCGAGGGGACGGTGAGATCGGGCCCGGCGGCTTCCGCGCCGGGCGCCGGAGCCTCGGGCCGGTGGAAGTCCTTGCCCCGGATCAGGAGGGTGCCGAATACCGCGCCCACGATGGCGACGCCGGCGGTCACGTAGAGGATGTCGTTCAGGCCCGAGGCGAAGCTCGACTTCAGCGCCAGCCCGACGGCCGCGCGGTCGGCGGCGGGCACCGACCCGATCACCCGGGCCACCGAGCCCTGGCGGACGGCGCTCGCCATGGACGCGGCGGAGCCGGACAGAGAGGGCGGCAGCGCCCCGGCCAGGTGATTCTGCAGCCTCGCCGTGAAGATCGATCCCAGCGCGGCGATGCCGCAGGCGATGCCGACCTGCCGGAAGGTGGTGTTCGCGCCGGACGCCATGCCGGCCTGGTGCGGCGGCACGACGCCGATCGCGGTCGAGGCGAGCGGCGGGTTCACCAGGCCGGTGCCGAGGCCGGAGACGATGAACCCGGCCAGCAGGTGGGTCCAGGAGGAGTCCCCGTTCAGGCGGGTCATGAGGATGATGCCCACGCCGACGATCAGCAGGCCGGGGCCGATCAGCCACCGCACCGGGACGTGCGCGCTGGCCCGTCCGGCGATAATCGCCGTGACCAGCTGGGCCAGGCTGATGATCGCGAGCCGCAGCCCCGCGTCCTGCGCGGAGTAGCCGAGGATGTCCTGGAGGTACAGGACCAGGTACAGCTGCAGCGCGAACAGGGACCCGTTCATGCAGAACCCGGCGATCGACCCGCCGGCGAACGTCGGGACCCGGAACAGGGACAGGTCGAACATCGGGTACCGGACGAACTTCTCGGCAACGATGAACGCGATGAGCAGCACCACGCCCGCCGCGAGGGAAATGGCCATGCCCTGGTTGGTCCAGGAAGTCTCCCCGGCCCGGATCAGCCCGTAGACGACGCCGACCAGCCCGGCCGTGAGCAGCACGAACCCGATCCAGTCCGGCGGGGACGGGTGGTCGACCTTGGACTCGGCGACGGCCCAGATGGTCACGATGAGCGCGAACGCGCCGATCGGCACGTTGACCAGGAAGATGCCGCGCCAGTCCCAGTTGGTGGTGATCACTCCGCCCAGCACCGGGCCGAGCGCCGTCGAGATCCCCACGACGGCGCCCCATACCCCGAACGCGGTGCCCCGCTCCTTGCCCCGGAAGCTGTTCCCCAGCAGGGCGAGCGAGGTGGCGAACATGATCGCGCCCCCGACCCCCTGGCCGCTCCGGGAGATAATCAGCATCAGCGGATTCACGGACAGGCCGCAGGCGAGCGACCCGAGAGTGAAGATCACCACGCCGATGGCGAAGAGCAGCTTGCGCCCGTACCGGTCGGCCAGCACGCCCGCGGTCAGCAGCAACGCCGCGAGAGTCAGCGCGTAAGCATCCAGGATCCACTGCACGTCGCTGAAGCTCGCCTTCAGCCCGCTCTGGATCGCGGGCTGCGCGACAACCACAATCGTGACGTCCAGCAACAGCATGAACGTCCCGGCGCAGACCGCGACCAGCGTCCACCATTTTCTCTCCATGCCAATCCCCTCGTTAAGATTCTCCACCCATCCTGCCGGGTACCGGTAAGCCGGCCCAAATTGGGGTCATACAGTGCCGGATCTCGACATCATTACCCTTGTATTCGTGAAAACCAGTCAGCTTGATGACGTTGACCGCCAGCTTCTCCACGCGTTGCTCGTCGCACCACGGGCACCATTCAAGCTGCTGGGGGAGGTGATCGGAGTGTCCGACCAGACCGTCGCCCGGCGCTACCGGCGCATGGCGGGCGACGCGGGCCTGCGGGTCCACGGCGCGGTCAACGGGCAGCGGGTCGGGTGGGTCGACTGGCTCGTCCGGATCCAGGCGGCTCCGGGCAGTTCCGAGCGGATCGCCGCCGCCCTGGCCCAGCGGCCGGACACCCGCTGGGTGAGGCTGTTCTCCGGCGGGACCGAGATCACCTGCACGCTTCAGGCCCGCACGCCGGAACAGCCCAGCGCGCTCTTCCTGCGCGGCCTGCCGGGGAGCCGGCACGTCACCGGCATCACCGCGCACTCGATCCTGCACATCTTCACCCCCGTCGGGTTCACCGCCTTGACCGGAGCCCTGTCCGCGGACCAGGTGGCCGCGCTGGACGCGTCCATTCCGCAGGCGGCGTCCGGCGAGGCCCGGATCCGTCCCGACGACGAGCCGCTGCTCGCCGCGCTGTCCCGGGACGGCCGCGCTCCCGTCTCTGACCTGGCCGCCGCGACCCACTGGCACGAGTCCACCGTGCGCCGCCGCGTGGCGGAACTCGAACGGGCGGGCGTGCTTTACTTCGACCTCAACGTCGACGAGTCGGCGCTCGGTGTCAGTACCCGCGTGATGATGTGGCTGACCGTCGAGCCGGCGCATCTCGACGCCGCGGGCCGGGCCCTGGCCATGCATCGCGAGATCCCGTTCGCCGCGGCCACCACCGGTCCCACCAATCTGGTCGTCAGCGCGGTGTTCTCCGACACCGCCGAGCTGTACGCCTACCTGACGACCAGGCTGACCGGTATTCCCGGGCTGAGATCGGTGGAGACCTCGCCCGTCATCGGGACAGTGAAACGGGCCGGGGAGGCGCAGTCACCGCCAGTCCACCCGGAATGATCCCCAGGCGTACCTCGGGGGCGGGTCACCCGGTGAGAACTCCGGCCGCCCGCGACCTGATCTTCGTGCTCCCGATATCGGCCTTCTGACCTTCCGCGTAGCCGTCGCGGTAGCCGCCCCCGCTGTAGGTGACGCGGGTCTTCCGGGTCCGGGGATAGGCCTGCTGCACCTGGCGGCGGACGACCAGCGACCGGTCGGCCAGGACCAGCGCCGCCGACTTCCCGCCGACCTGTCCGTCACCGGGATCACGGTCGGCCGCCGCGACGGCGGCCTCCTCCGCCTCCCGCACCCGGGCGACCACGGCGGTGCAGTACCCCAGCATCCACGACCGGCGCCAGGCCCGGGCCCGGCCGCCGCCCGAGGGCACCGGCTGCTGCGCCAGCGCGCGGGCCATCTGCACCAGCAGCGAGGTAAACAGGATGTCGGCCCGCTCAAGGTCCGACAGGTAGCCGAAAACATGCACCCGGCTGCCCGGCTCGGCGCGGTTCAGCAGGACGCACTGACAGCGCAGCGCCAGCACCAGCCCGGACAGCAGGTGCGCCTTCACCCCGGCCCAGGGGTTGTCCAGGTCGAAAACGCGGTCCGCGGGCTTATCGGTCTCCGGTCGCAGCGCGCCCAGCCGGGCCCGGTCAATCCCGTACCGGGCCATCAGCTCGGCGGCCTTGGCGGTCAGGGCCTCGGCCTCGGCCGGGGTGACTCCCTCGGATTCGGCCTTGGCCAGGAGCTTGCGGACCCGGTCCAGCAGATCGTCGGGCACAGTCATGATCATTACCTCCGCTTATCGACATCAATCGTAACTACGTTCGGCATGCTAACGCGAGGGTGCGACATTCCGGGGCGACCGCCGCCGCGTGCCCGCCGCGTCCTAGACTCGCTTACTGTTATGGCCGTTCAGATCTCGCCCAGCATCCTGTCCGCGGACTTCGCCCGGCTCGCCGAGGAAGCCGCTGCCGTCGAGAGCGCCGCCGACTGGCTGCACGTCGACGTGATGGACAACCACTTCGTCCCCAACCTCACCCTCGGCCTCCCGGTCGTCGAGTCGCTGCTCAGGCACGCGAAACTGCCGGTCGACTGCCATCTCATGATCGAGGACCCGGACCGGCACGCGCCGCCGTTCGCCGAGGCCGGGGCGGGCAGCGTCACCGTCCACGCCGAGGCGGTGAAGGCGCCGGTCCGCACCCTGCGGGCGATCCGGGCCGCCGGGGCCCGTTCCGGGCTCGCGGTCAATCCCGGGACGGCGATCGAGTCCTACGACGACCTGCTGCCCGAGATCGACATGCTGCTGCTCATGACGGTCGAGCCCGGGTTCGGGGGCCAGAAGTTTCTCGACCTCGTGATGCCGAAGCTGCGCCGCGCCCGCTCGATGGTGGCCAAGCGGGGCGGGTCGGTGTGGCTGCAGGTCGACGGCGGCGTCAGCGCCGAGACGATCGAGCGCTGCGCGGAGGCGGGCGCGGACGTGTTCGTGGCCGGCTCGGCGGTCTACGGCGCGGACGACCCGGCGAAGGCGGTGCGGGCGCTGCGCGAGCAGGCGGAGACGGCGACCGCGCACGCGGCCTGGGCGGCCGGGCGCTAGCGGCGCCTCCGGGTAACGCGGGACCCACGAGAAAGGCCTCCGGGAGTCACTGACTCCCGGAGGCCTTTCCTCCGCGTGTTGCCCTACGGGCAGCTGCCGTCGGTCGGCTGCAGCCCCTTCGGCAGGACCGTGTAGACCGAGCACGCGGGCGAGGAAGAAGGCGAGGGAGACCCCGTCTTCTGCTGCCGCGACGGCGTGGCCGAGGCGGGCGTGAGCGACTTGATCGGGTCCGGGACCGACGGGGTCGCCGGGACCGACGGGGTCGGTATCGACGGGGTCGGTACGGACGGGGTCGGGACCGGCGTCGCGGACGCCGACTGCGTGCCCGGGAGCGAGGGCAGGCCCGGCAGGCCCGGCAGGCTCGGCGTGCCGGGGTTGCTCCACCCCGCGACGACGGTCCACTGCTGGCCGCTGGGCTCGAGGGTGACGGTCTGCCCCATCGCGGTAGTGCTCACGGTGTTGAGCGTTACCGTCTTGCTGGCACCCGGGGCGAGCGAACCCGACGCCGGCGAGGCCGTCACCTTGCCGCTGCCCCCGGTGACCGACACGGTGTAGTACGCCTGGCCGGTGCCGCTGTTCTGCACCGTGATCTGGCTGCCGTTCGGACCCACGGTCATGACGGCGGGCAGGTTGCTCGGCGTGGTAACCGTTCCGGTCGGAGTCGGCTTCGCGGGCGACGACGGGCTGGAACCCGAGGACGGGCTGCCCGGCGTCGTGCCTCCCGGAGCGGAAGGCGCGCTCGGGGCGGACAGTCCCGACGAGGGGCTGCTGCCCCCGGGCGAGCTCTGGCCCGTCTGGCTCCCGGAGGGAGACGAGCCGGAGCCGTTGCCCCCGGAGCCGCTGCCGCTGCCGGAACTCCCGGAGCCGGATCCTCCGGAGCCGCTGCTCCCGGAGCCGGAACCGCCGTGGCCCGAGCCACTGCCGCTGCCGGATCCGCCGCCACCGCCTGCACCGGAGCCGCCGCCAGCGCCGCCGCCACCGCCGGATCCGCCGCCACCGCCGGCCCCGCCACCCGAGCCGCCGCCAGCGCCCTGGCCGTGACCGCCGTTCGCCAGCGAGACGTGCTCGGTGTTGTTGCCCGTGAGCGCGGCCGCGGTCGACGCGGCGATGATGGCGAGCACCACGGCCGCCACCGTTCCCTGGCCTTGCGGCGTCTTGAGGAACGAGCTGGCCTTGGCCCCGGCGCCGTGCGCGACGCCCGCCTTGGCGTGGACGACGTGCGGGAAACCGTGGTGGTTGAACGTGCCCGCCCGGTGCAGCACGGCTGCCCGGTGGGCCGCGGCGGCGGAACTGGTACCCGTGGCCAAGGCGAGGATCTTGCCCTTGAGCGGGTCCGGTACCGCGAGCCAGCGCAGCGCCCCGGCGATAGCCACCAGCGGGGGCAGGCCGAGGAACGCGGCGGGCCGCAGTTCGAACGCGCGGCGGCTGGTGCACGTGGAGCAGTGCTCGATGTGCCGGTGCAGCCGCTTGCGCAGTAGCACGGTGAGGCTGCCGTCCCAGCCGCTGAGAAGGCCGCGCAGCTCCCCGCACTCGTCCCGCCCGGACCGGCCGACGAGCAGCGCGCCGAGGCACGCCTCCATCTGGGCCCGGGCCCGGGACAGCAGCGAGTGCGCGTGGTTGCTCGAGACGCCGAGGACGCCGGCGATCTCGCTGGCCTCCATCTTGTGCCGCAGGCTGAGCTCGATGACCTCGCGCTCGCTGTCGTTCAGTCCGCCGGAAGCGTCCCGGAACAGCGTGCGAAGCTCGGTTCGCTCGGCGTCGGCGCCGATATCGATGGTGTCGTCGATCACGTCGGGCGCCTCGTCGAGGGCCGACGTGTCCTTGTTGCTGCGCAGAATGCGCATGCACTCGTTGCGGGCCACGGTGTAGAGCCAGGACCGCAGTTTCTCGGGATCCCGCAGGCCATCCAGGCGTGACGCCGCGATGACGAAGGTATCCTGCACCGCGTCAGCGGCGTCTGCCGGGTCGCGGAGGACCGACCGGCAGTAGGTGTAGAGGACGTCCGCGTACTTGTCGTAAGCCACGGCGAGACCCTTGGGGTCTCCAGCCACGATCTTTGCGACAACCTCGCTGTCGCGAACTTCGCTGTCGCGCATGCACCTACGGTATCGGTACCGGTGTTCTTGTTGGGACTTTGTGGGGCCATTGTCGGTATACCTACTTCAAGTACGTAAACCCAGTACGCAGGGCTCCGGACCGTACGCATGCCCCTGTTACGCATACGGTCCGGCGACCCCGCTTCGCGGGCATCCTCGCGATCAGCGGCGCCCAGGGCGGCATCCCGTCCTCGTGCTCGCATCCCAGGCCTCCACTTTCGCTTTGTCCCCCCGCTCCCTGCCTTGCCTTCGGACGTAAGGGTTCCGCCCCGGCACCCCCCTCGAGCGCCGGAACGGAACGCCGCCCGTCCACCGGGCGGGGCCCCGGCCCGGCATTACCCCGAATGCCGGGACGGGGCCGTTGCCGCCCTTTCCCGGGCGGGTCCCGTTCCCCGGCACCCCCCTCGAGTGCCGGGGCGGAAACCGCCCTTTCTCCGCTGTCAGCGGGTCCCCGCCGACGCCCCCGTGGTGCCGGCGAGGGGCCCGCTGACCCTTGCTCCCGGCGAGGCCCCGCCCCGGCGCCCCCCTAGCGCGCCGCGGTGAGGCCAGGCCGGCCCCCGTCCGTGGCCCTGGCTGACGCCCCCTAGCTCGCCAGCCGGGACCACAGGTCCCGCTCCAGGGCCCCGACAGGGCACCGGGCCGGCGCCCCCTCTGACGTCGGCCCGGTCCCTGCCGGCCCCTGCCGGACCAGGCCGGCTACCGGGACCCGGGCTGACGCCCCCTCTGACGTCAGCCCGGGCCCAGGTCGCTGTGAACCCGGTCCCGAAGAACGTTCTCCGGCGCCGCCGTCCCGCTCAGGCGACGGCGCCGGTTCCCCGTCCTTCACGTGTATGAGGGCGGGAGGCCGGGGGCACCAACAACTTTTCCGGGATTTTTTCCGGGAACTTTTCGGTGGCCCCGAGCGGGCGGTGTTCCTGCAGGTAGAGGGCAGGAAGGCGAGGAGCGGTCCCGTGGACGGAGTCCGCGTTCCCGGGTCAGCCGGACGCCGGGACCTTCGCCAGGAGGCGGCGGGAGACGGTGTGCCAGTGCAGGCCGGCCAGGGCGGAGAGGACCTTCTGCTGGATCTGGCCGCAGGCGGTGACGGGGAAACTCGGCCGCACCATCGTCCCGTCCTTGCCGACCAGCACGATCTGGGGCGGGACGATGACGAACTGGGGGCACACGCGGCCCGGCTCCATGTGCCCGGACACCGAACTCAGCGCTCCGGCCAGCGGCGCCAGCCCTTGGTCCGCCTTCTCCAGGGTGGCGGCCGTCCACTGGCCCTTGCCGGGAACGCTGACCGTCCCCGGTACGCAGCGCAGTACCGAGGCGGGCTGGAACGACCGGGGCAGCCGTCCGGCCGGCGCGGCCGGCCAGTGGTCGCACCGCGCCGAGCCCGCCGCGACCGGGGCCCCCGGTGCCGCCGGGCCGCCCGGGGCGACCGAAGCCCCCGGTGCCCGGGGCACGGGGACCGCTGAGGAAGGAGAGGCGGGGGCGCCCGAGGCGGCCGGCGGCCGTCCCCGGCCCGCCGGGGAGGAGCCGCAGGCGGCGGCGGTCAGCGTGACCAGCACCATGAACGCGGACAGGAGCAACGGCGTGGCTCCGGGAAAGGCCGTGGTACGCGCTGGGGGCACCGTGTTCCCTCTCGTCTGATGTGTCGCTGAGATCGCGGGCTGTTCCTTAGACGGCGCGCGTCGCCGCCTGGTTTCACCGTTTCGGGGATTCGCCGCCGGCGGCCCGGCGAGCGGCTTCGCCGGCTACCGATCGCCCGGATGGCGTGAACTGTGCGTTACGCGTCTTCAATTTCCAGGAGAGGGCGGAGAGACTGGTCTCGTGTATGACTACGACCTGCTTGTGATCGGTACCGGGCCCGGCGGGCAGAAGGCCGCGATCGCGGCCGCGAAGCTTGACCGGCGGGTCGCGGTGGTGGAGCGTCCGGACATGCTGGGCGGCGTCTGCCTCAACACCGGGACGATTCCCTCCAAGACGCTCCGCGAGGCGATCCTGTACCTCACCGGCGTGGACCAGCGGGAGATCTACGGCCAGTCCTACCGGGTCAAGGACGAGATCACGATCGCGGATCTCACCCGTCGCACCAGTCACGTGGTGAGCCGGGAGAACGACGTGGTCCGGTCCCAGCTCACCCGGAACCGGGTGACGATCATCCCGGGCATGGCCCGGTTCCTGTCTCCGCACGAGGTCGAGGTGGACGACGGGCAGCGGCTCCGCAAGGCCAGCGCCGAGAACATCGTCATCGCGACCGGCACCCGGCCCGCCCGCCCGGACAGCGTCGCCTTCGACGACCGGACCATCATCGATTCCGACGGCATCATCCATCTTGAGAAGGTGCCCCGGTCGCTGGTCGTCGCGGGCGCGGGGGTCATAGGAATCGAGTACGCCTCGATGTTCGCGGCGCTCGGCACCAAGGTCACCGTGGTCGAGCGGCGGGACCGGATGCTGGAGTTCTGCGACGAGGAGGTCGTCGAGGCGCTCAAGTATCACTTGCGGGACCTGGCGGTGACGTTCCGCTTCGGCGAGACGGTCGGAAAAGTCGAAGCTCGCGAGCAGGGCGCGATCGCGCTGCTGCACAGCGGCAAGAAGATCCCGGCCGACACCGTGCTGTACTCGGCCGGGCGCCAGGGCATGACCGACGGGCTCGACCTGCCCGCGGCCGGCCTGGAAGCCGACAAGCGCGGCCGGATCGCCGTCAACGACTTCTACCAGACCAGGGCGGAGCACATCTACGCCGTCGGCGACGTCATCGGCTTCCCGGCCCTGGCCGCCACCTCGATGGAACAGGGGCGGATCGCCGCCCACCACGCGTTCGGCGAGGAAGAGCCGCATATCCCGGACACGCCGCAGCCGATCGGCATCTACTCCATCCCGGAGATCAGCTTCATCGGGCAGACCGAGGACCAGCTCACTGAGGCGTGCGTGCCGTTCGAGGTCGGGGTCTCGCGGTACCGGGAGCTGGCCCGGGGGCAGATCGTGGGGGACTCCTACGGCGTACTCAAGCTGCTGGTGTCGCCCGAGAGCCGCAAGCTGCTCGGCGTCCACGTCTTCGGGACGCACGCCACTGAGCTCGTCCACATCGGGCAGGCCGTGATGGGCTGCGGCGGAACGGTGGACTACCTGGTGGACGCGGTGTTCAACTATCCGACGCTGTCCGAGGCCTACAAGGTAGCCGCCCTGGACGCGACCAACAAGATGCGCCAGGTCAACCGCCTTTCGGGATAGGGAGGGGCCCGAACACGAGTCAACCGGGCGCGACTGTGGGGAAGGGCACAATGCCCCGGAATAAACCCTGTGGCAGACTGGTTAGCGCATAACGAGCGTGCTCCGGGGTCGGTGAAACTCCGAACCGGCGGTGACAGTCCGCGACCCGGCCGCAGTAAGCGGCTGGCTGATCCGGTGAAATTCCGGGACCGACGGTTAAAGTCCGGATGGGAGGCAGCACGCGCGCGGCCAGTCCGCTGGACGTGCCGACGACAGGACGGCGAACATACCCGCCGGGATCGTCAGGGCACGGACTAACGGCCCGGACCGCGTCCCCCGGAGCTACCGGGAGGAGGACGCGGATGTTTACCGGGATCGTCGAAGACCTCGGTGAGATCGAGGCGGTGGAATACGAGGGCGATTTCGCCCGGGTCCACGTGCGCAGCGCCGCGATCGTCGAAGACGCCCATGACGGGGATTCGATCGCGGTCAACGGCGTCTGCCTGACGATCACGAGCTTCGACTCCAGCGGCTTCGTCGCGGACGTGATGGGGGAGACGCTGCGCCTGACCAGCCTCAAGGACATCGCGTCCGGCACGAGGGTCAACCTCGAGCGCGCCGCCCGGGTGAGCGACCGGCTCGGCGGCCACCTCGTCCAGGGCCACGTCGACGGCACCGGGACGATCGTCAGCCGCCACCCCCAGGAGCACTGGGAAGTGGTCCGGATCTCCGTCCCGCCGGACGTGAGCAAGTACGTGGCCCGCAAGGGCTCG
>WRBL01000099.1 GCA_009784565.1 Streptosporangiales bacterium
CCCGGCCAGCAGCGGCAGGTGCGCGTTGCCCGCGATCGGCGGCGTGATCGGGTTCGGGGAGCCGGCCGCCTGCATCAGCGACTGCGAGGACAGCAGCCAGGCCAGGAAGTACTGCATGACGTAGTTGAGCATGATCGTGACGATGACCTCGTGGGCGCCGGTGCGCGCCTTGATCTCGCCGGTCACCCAGCCGGTCACCGCGCCGCCGGCGAAACCGCCGAGCACGCAGACGATCACGTGGATGACAACGGGCAGGTGAACCGCGTAGCCGAGCCACGCGGCACCGATCGCGCCGCCGATGAACTGGCTCTGGGCGCCGATGTTGAACATCCCGGCCTTGTAGGGAAGCGCCACCGCGAGCCCGGCCAGGATGAGCGGGGTCGCGAACGTCGCGGTCTCCGACAGGGGCCCGAAGACCGCCGCCCCGAACCCGTCGTGGATGGCGGTGCCGATCGACGCCTGCTGGAACATGGCCGACAGGGTGTGCGGGTTGACGATCGAGTTCTCGAACAGCGCCACGTAGGTGGCCGACGCCACGCTCCACGCCCGCGAGAGCGTGGTCCCCGCGTCCGGCGCGTGCAGCACCGTCGGGTTGGTGAACGCGCACAGGAGCCCGCCCAGCACGGTGGCGGTCACCAGCGCCAGGATCGTGACGGTAACGGTGTTCGCCTCGATGGATTCCCGGAGAATCTTCCCGAACGGATTGGCGCTTCCGCCTTCTTCCCGGGCTTTCCCGGCCGCTTCGGTGGCTGTCATCGCTCCTCCCGGTCGGCGCCGCCGGCCATGAGGCGGCCGAGTTCGGCCGTGGGCACGTCCGGGTCGCGGAAGCCGGTGATCCTGCCCTCGTACATGACCGCGATCCGGTCGGCCAGGGCGTAGATCTCGTCGAGTTCGGAGGAGACGATGACGACGGCCACGCCGGCGTCGCGGCGTTCCACGATGCGCCGGTGGACGAACTCGATGGAGCCGACGTCCAGGCCCCGGGTGGGCTGGCTGGCGATCAGCACCGCGTGGTCGCGGCCGAGTTCACGGGCCAGGATCACCTTCTGCTGGTTGCCGCCGGACAGGTGGCCGGCGGCGGTGCCGGGCGAACCGGTGCGCACGTCGAACTCGGCGATCCGCTCCCGGGCGTTCCTCGCGATGGCGGCCAGCTTCAGGTTGCCCCGGGAGCTGAACTCCGGCCGGCTGTAGGTGTCGAGGATCAGGTTCTCGGTGATCGAGAAGGAACCGACGAGGCCGTCGTCGGTGCGGTCCTCCGGCACGTACGCGATCCCGGCCCGCAGCCGCCGGCGCGGGGAGGCGCGGGTCAGGTCCTTTCCGGCCAGGGTGACGGTGCCGCCCGCGACCGGGCGCAGGCCCATCAGCGCCTCGCACAACTCGGTCTGCCCGTTGCCCTGCACGCCGGCGATCCCGAGGATCTCCCCGGATCGCACGCTGAAGCTCGTCCCGCTGACGGGCAGCCTGCCGTCGGCCGACGAGACGGTCAGGCCCTCGACCCGCAGCACCGTCTCGCCCGGCGAGGCCGGGGTCTTGCTGACCCGGAGCTGGACGTCCCGGCCCACCATGAGCGTGGCCAGGTCGGCGGCGGTGGCGTCCGGCGCGCGCTCGCCGACCACCTTGCCCTGGCGCAGCACGGTGATCGTGTCGGCGATCGCGACGACCTCCCGCAGTTTGTGGGAGATGAAGATGACCGACGTGCCCTCTTCGGTGAGCTGCCGGACGATGCGGAACAGCTCGTCGGTCTCGGCCGGGGTCAGCACCGCGGTCGGCTCGTCCAGGATCAGCACCCGGGCCTTGCGGACCAGCGCCTTGATGATCTCCACCCGCTGCTGGATCCCGACCGGCAGGTCCTCCACGACCGCGTCCGGGTCCAGGTCCATCCCGTAGTCCCGGGACAGGTCCCGGACCCGGCGGCCGCCGCCGGGGAAGCCCAGCTCGATGTTCTCGGCGACGGTGAAGGTCGGGACCAGCATGAAGTGCTGGTGGACCATGCCGATGCCGGCCGCGATCGCGTCGCCGGGCGAGTTCAGGCGGGCGGGCTCGCCGTCGATGAGGATCTCGCCCTCGTCGGGCTGGGTCAGCCCGTACAGGACGTTCATCAGCGTGGACTTGCCCGCGCCGTTCTCCCCGAGCAGGGCGTGGACCTGCCCGGGGGCCACGGACAGGCTGATCCCGTCGTTGGCGACCAGGGGACCGAACCGCTTGGTGATCCCCCGCAGTTCGAGTTCCACGTCTATCCGACCGGGGCCTTGGTCGGGGTCCTGATCTTCCCGCTCTCGATTCCGGCCTGGATGGTCTTGAGCTCGGCCTGCAGCGAGGCCGGGACCTTGCCCGCGAAGTCGTGGTAGGGCGCCATGGTCACGGCGCCGTTGCTGAGGGTGCCGATGAAGTTGCCGCCGGAGAACTTATTCTTCTCCGCCGACAGCACCGCGTCCTTCACGGCCGTCTGGATGCCCTTGGTGACGCTGCTGATCATGTACTTGCAGTACTGGGGCGCGCTCACGCACCCGTCGGTGTCCACCCACAGCATGTTGACGTGGCCGCCGGAGGCGTTCGCCTGCTGCACGGCCTTGGCCGCGCCGAGCCCGACGTTCCCGGCGACCGGGAAGACGATGTCCGCGCCCTCGCTGATGAACGTCTGGGTGGTCGTGGCGCCCTTGGTCTGGTCGGTGAAGTCACCGGTGAACGAGCCCTTCTGGGTCTTCTCGTTCCACCCGAGCACCTGCACGTTCTTGTGATGCTCCGCGTTGTAGTACTGGACCCCGTCCCAGAAGCCGTCCATGTAGATGGTCACGGTCGGCAGTTCCTGCCCGCCGAACGTCGCGACCTTCCCGGACTTGCTCATCCCGGCCGCCAGGTAGCCCCCGAGGAATCCGTCCTGCACCGTGTTGAACAGCAGAGCGTCGACGTTCTTGATCTGCGGGGTGTAGGCATTATCGACGATCGCGAAATTGTTTCCCGGGTGTTTCTGGGCCGCGGCCTGGGTGGCCTGCGCCATCAGGTACCCGACCGTGACGATAATCCCGCACTTGTCGCCCAGGAACGCGTTGATGTGCGGAACGTAGTCGCTCTGGGTGGTGGACTGCAGGTACTTGACCGTGACGTTCTTGTCGGCGGAGGCGGCCTCCTGCATGCCCTGCCAGGCCGACTGGTTGAACGACTTGTCATTGATGCCGCCGGTGTCGGTCACCATGCAGCCGAGGAATTTTCCCGAGCCCACCGATCCGCTGCCGGCGCTGCCTCCCGCGCTCGCGCCGGAAGAGGCCGACGCCGATTTGCCCGCCGACGGCGCCCCCGCCGTGCTGTTCCCGCAAGCGGCGAGCAGAATGCTCGCCGTGGCGGCCGCGGCCGCCGTCAACAACGCCGTGTGTTTCATCACCGAAGCGTAAATCGGGAACGCTTGCCGGGAAAAGAGGGAAAGTCCGTAACTATGTAAATTATGTGGCCTGGTTTGTTCCCTCGTACAGAGTGACACCGGGGAAGTCCAGAATGACGGTGAGGCCGCCGCCCGGGGTATCGGCCAGCCGGGCCGTGCCGCCGTTGGACGTGACCAGGCGATGGACGATCGCCAGGCCGAGGCCGGTCCCCCCGTTCTTGTTCCCGCTGGCGAACCGGAGGAACGCCCGGGCCCGCTCCGCGGGCGACATGCCCGGCCCGTTGTCGGCCACGGTCAGCGTCGCCCCGCCGTCGGCGCCGCTGACCGTCACGGTGACCTGCCCGTCGTCCCGCAGGACGTCGATCGCGTTGGCGAGCAGGTTGTCGAGGATCTGCTCCAGGTGCCCGGCGCCCAGCGCGACCCGCGGCACCTCCTGGGCACCGTTGCGGCCGTGGAAATCGGTCACCAGCTTGACCCCGTGGCCGTCGGCGACCGGCTGCCACGCGGTGACCCGCTCGGCGACCGCCGGGCGCAGGTTGACGGTCACGACCTGCTCGGTGACGCTCTCCGCCCGGGCGATCTCCAGCAGGCCGTCCACCAGGCGGGAAAGCCTGGCGATCTCCTCCTGGGCCCCGTCCAGCTCGTCGGCCACGGCGGGCGGGGAGTCCACCTTCAGCAGGTCGATGCGGAGCCGGAGCGCGGCCAGCGGCGTGCGAAGCTGGTGGGAAACATCGGCCAGCATGGCCCGGTGCCCGTGGACCAGGGTCTCCAGGCGCCCGGCCATCATGTTGAAACTGGCCGCCAGCCGCCGTAGCTCGGGCGGGCCGCTTCCGGTGCCGGCCCGCACGGTGAGGTTCCCGTCGGCCAGCCGGCGCGCCGCGGAGTCCATCCGGGCCAGCGGCCGGTTCACCCAGCGGGCGAAGGTGATGGCGATGAGCGCCGCCGCGCACAGCGCGCCGCCCCCCAGTAGGGCCAGGTACAGCCACAGGTTGGTGATGGCGTCATCGAGCGGGCCGATCGGGCGTTCCAGGATGACCATGCCGATGGGCGAGCCGATGACCCGGCCGTCGTTCCACACCGGCTCGGCGACGACCGCCCGGTCCCGGGTCAGCTCGCTGGCCTGGCTGCCGGTCTGGCTGGCCGATTCGACGACGTGCTGCCAGGTGTCGCGCGGCGCGCCCACGCCGACCACGGGCTTGTGCTGGGCGTTGAGCAGGACCAGTTCGTCGCCCTGCCGGGTCGCGATCCGCACCGCGGTCCTCAGCGCCGGGTCCGACTGGTGATCGGCGATCTTGTCCTCGGCGATGATCGCGATGGAATGGGCGGTCGCCTCGGCCGAGGTCATGAAGGAGTCCCGCTCATGCGCCATCGCCTGCAGCGCCAGCGGGATAACCGCGCCGGCCAGGATCGCGGTGGTAAGCGCGAGAAGCGCGAGAAGGATCCTCCGGGTCACGTGTCCGCGAGCCGGAACCCGTGTCCGTAGACGGTCTCGATCAGCGCCGGGTCGCCGAGCTTCTTGCGCAGCGCCGCCATGTGAACGTCCAGCACCTTGGTGGGCCCGTACCAGTGCTCGTCCCAGGCCCGCTCGACGATCTCCTGCCGGCTGACCAGCCGTCCGGGATCGGTGGCCAGGCACTCGAGGATCGCGAACTCCTTGGGCGTCAGCGCGATCTCGGCCTCGTTGACCAGGACCTTGCGCGTCCGCAGGTCCACCATCAGCGAACCGTGCCGCAGAGTCTCCCCGCCGGTCACCCGGCCGCGCCGCAGGACGGCCCGGATCCGCGCCAGCAGTTCCGCCAGGCCGAACGGCTTGACCAGGTAGTCGTCGGCGCCCTCGTCGAGAGCCAGCACCCGGTCGGACTCCTCGCCCCGGGCCGTGACGACGATGATGGCGGTGTCCGAGGAGCGGCGGAGCCGCCGGCAGACATCGATGCCGTCGATGTCCGGCAGGCCGAGGTCGAGCAGCACGACGTCGGTGCGGGGCCGGTTAAGCGCCTCGACGCCCATCGTCACGCTGTCCGCTGAGTAGCCGGCCCGTTCCAGGCCCCTGACCAGCTGCGTGGCGATCCCCGGGTCGTCCTCGACGACAAGGACGGAGACTTGTGGTGAACTCACCCCTACACGGTAGGCCCACCGTCCTGACCTTGGGAAATCTGCGTCTCTTTCTTAACCACACCTTTGCCCGCCTCGCCTCGCCCCACCTCCGCCGCGGACTCGATGTCACGCCAGCTCCCCTCTACGGTCGTGGATGACTCATCGTGCACGTTCGCGCCGGCGTTCGGGATGGGCCCGTGGCACGTTGACCACGTTCCGGGCGCGGCGGATGGTGGACTCGTGGATATCGACTGGGATGAGCTCCGCGCCGTGGCACGGGAGACGTCGTCTCGTGCGTACGCGCCGTACTCGCGGCTGCGGGTCGGGGCCGCAGGGCTGGCCGGCGACGGGCGCGTGATGACCGCCTGCAACGTGGAGAACGCCTCCTACGGGCTCACCCTGTGCGCCGAATGCGGGCTGGTCTCGGCACTGCACGCCACCACGCCCCCTGCGGAAGCCGGGCCGCCCCGGCTGCTGGCCGTCGCGGTCGTCGCGGGGGACGGGGCGCCGCTGCTGCCCTGCGGCCGGTGCCGCCAGCTGCTGCAGGAAGCCGGCGGGCCGGGGCTGCTGATCGACACCGCCGCCGGGCCGAGGCCGCTGTCGGAACTGCTGCCCGGCGGCCTGAGCGCCGCCGAGGTGTCGTCCCGGCGCGAGGGATGAGTCCCGTGCCCGATGTCGCATCGCTGATCCGCGTCAAGCGGGACAACGGGCGGCCGCTGACGGAGCAGGAGATCCGCTGGCTGTTCACCGCCTACGCCGGCGGGGAGGTCGCGGACGAGCAGATGGCGGCGCTGCTCATGGCCGTCTGCTTCAACGGGCTCGACTCTGGCGAGCTGCGGGCCTGGACCGGGGCGATGATCGACTCCGGCGACCGGCTGGACCTGTCGGACCTGGAGTCCCTGGGGCCCACGGTGGACAAGCACTCGACCGGCGGGGTCGGGGACAAGGTGTCGCTGATCCTCGCGCCGCTGGTCG
Organism: Streptosporangiales bacterium; assembly: GCA_009784565.1. Classification (GTDB taxonomy): domain Bacteria; phylum Actinomycetota; class Actinomycetes; order Streptosporangiales; family Streptosporangiaceae; genus Trebonia. The sequence goes on from WRBL01000099.1 coordinate 6,446, forward strand.
CCAGCTGCGGGGCGGTCGTGCCGATGCTCTCCGGGCGGGGCCTCGGGCACACCGGCGGCACGCTGGACAAGCTGGAGGCCATCCCCGGCTTCCGCACCGAGCTTGATAACAGCAAGATAAGGGCGATCCTGAAGACGGCCGGAGTCGTCATCGCCGCCGCCGGCGACGGACTCGCTCCCGCCGACCGGCGGCTGTACGCCCTGCGGGACGTCACCGGGACCGTGGAGTCGATCCCGCTCATCGCCAGCTCGATCATGTCCAAGAAGATCGCCGAGGGCACCCGGTCGCTCGTCCTCGACGTCAAGACCGGCTCCGGTGCCTTCATGAAAGACGAGGCCGGCGCGACGGAACTGGCCCGGACCATGGCGGAACTCGGCGCCGAGCACGGCGTCGCCACCCGGGCCCTGGTTACCCGCATGGACACCCCTCTCGGCCGCGCGGTCGGCAACGCCCTCGAAGCCGAGGAGGCCGTCGCGGCCCTGAAGGGGGAGGGGCCGGCCGACCTGATGGAGGTCACCCTCGCCCTGGCCCGGGCCATGCTGGACCTGGCGGGGATCGGCGAAGACCCGGAAGAGGCGATCGCGTCCGGCCGGGCCTACGACGCCTTCCGGACAATGGTCCGCGCCCAGGGCGGCGACCCGGACGCCCCGTTCCCGGAGGCCCCGCACCGGGAGAAGGTCCTGCCCGCCCCGCGCGACGGCTGGGTCACCCGCCTGGACGCCCTCGCCATCGGCACCGCCGCCTGGCGGCTCGGTGCCGGCCGGGCCCGCAAGGAGGACCCGGTCAGCGCGGTGGCGGGGGTGCGCTGCCTGGTCAAGCCCGGGGACTTCGTGCGTTCGGGACAGGCGGCCGTTGAGGTCTGCGCTGAAACGAAGGCCCGTTTGGAATCGGCCGGGGGAGCACTGGAGGGGGCGCTCGCCGTCTCCGCCGAGCCCCCGCCGCCCGCCGCCCTGATTGTCGCCACCGTGCAGTTACTCGAAGGGCACGTCGTTCCAGCGCTTGTCGTCGGCCGCTTCACCCGGGCATTCGTAGCACAGGCTTGATGACCGCCCCGGAGCGGGAGGCTTCCAGCGCCTCGTTCACCTGGTCGAGAGGGAAGGCCTGGATGAGCCGGTCATACGGGAACCGGCCCTGCTGGTTCAGCTGGATGAGCGAGGTGATGAGCGACGTGCTGCGGCTCTCGCCGCCGAGGATGCCGACGACCCGCTTGCCCCACAGCGTGGAGAAGTGGTCCAGCGTGAACGACGCCCCGGCCGGAGCCCCGCCGATCAGGGCCACCGTGCCGCGCATGCCGACCGAGTCGGCGGCCTGGCTCAGCACGTCGATCACGCCGGTGCATTCCAGCGCGAAGTCCGCGGGGCCGCCGCAGATCTCCTGCACGGCCCTGGACGGGTCATCCTTCAGGCCGGTCACGTCGACGGTCTCCGTCGCGCCCAGTTCCCTCGCCAGGGACAGCCGCGACGCCAGCTTGTCCACGGCGATGATCGTGGTCGCCCCGGACAGCCGGGCCGCCATGATCGCCGAGAGGCCGACCGCCCCGGCGCCGTAGATGACGACCGACGCCCCGGCGTGCGGGCGCAGCACGTTCAGCACGGCACCCGCGCCGGTCCCGATTCCGCAGGCCAGCGGGCCGAGAGGTTCCAGGGGAACGTCATCGGCCACCGGCACGAGCGCGTTGGCCTCGCACACGGAGTAGGTGCAGAACGACGACTGCCCGAAGAAGTGGCTGTGGAGCGCGGACCCGTCGGCCCGGCGCAGCGACGTGGACCCGTCCGCGCGGGCCCCGCTGGTCACGAGCACGCCGAGTTCCAGGCAGTACCGGGGCTGGCCGTCCAGGCAGTTGCGGCACTGCCCGCACCACGGCCACCCGACGACCACGTGGTCCCCGGGCTTGGTGTTGGTCACTCCGGCCCCGACGGCCTCCACGACGCCGGCGCCCTCATGGCCCAGGACCCCGGGAGCGGGGAAGGGCATGTCGCCGTCCCGGGCGAGCGCGTCGGTGTGGCACACCCCGGACGCGACGACCCGGACCAGGGCCTCGCCCGGCCGGGGATCGTCGACCCGCACGTCCGCGATGGACAGCGGCGTGAACAGCTTCTCGAGGACGGCGGCGGTCGCGTTGGGCATCAGGCCTCCTGGGTTACCTTGTCGGAGCCGCGGACCGCGCCTCCGGCCGCGGCGCGGATGGCGGCACCGGCGTCCGTGACCGCCCGGTCGGCGTCGTCGAGGACGTTCACCAGGGTGAAGAAACCGTGGATCTGCGACCCGTAATGCCGGTGCTGCACCGGGACGCGGGCGGCCCGCAGCCGGTCGGCGTAGGCGAACCCCTCGTCCCGCAGCGGGTCGTGCTCGGTGGTCACGATGTAGGCGGGCGGCAGCCCGGACAGCGACGCCGCCCGCAGCGGCGACGCGGACGGGTCGTCGCGATCAGAGACCGAAGGCACGTAGTGATTCCAGAACCATTCCATGTCCCGCCGGTTCACGATGAACTCGTTCCCGGAGAACGACCGGTACGACGGCCGGTCCAGGTCATGGTCGGTCACCGGGTAGATCAGCACCTGCAGAACGAGGTCCGGCGCGCCGGAATCGCGGGCGCGCTGCGCGCACACCGCGGCCAGGTTCCCCCCGGCGCTGTCCCCGGCTACGATCAGGGGGCCGGCGCCGGTCAGCTGGGCCGCCCCCGCCGCCCAGGTCAGCGCGTCGTAGGCGTCGTCGGCCGCCGCGGGGAACCGGTGCTCGGGCGCGAGCCGGTAGTCGACGCTCACCAGCCGGCAGCCCGACGCGGCGGAGAGGGCGCGGCAGCACGCGTCCCAGTCATCGACGGAGCCGATCACCCAGCCGCCGCCGTGAAAGTAGACGACGATCCCCGATGCCGCGGCGACCGGCGTGTAGACGCGGGCCGGGATCGGCCCGGTCCGGCCGGGGATCACGATGTCGCGGGCGGAGGCCACCGCGGGCCCGGCCCCGATCAGCTCGCGCGTCGCGGCGAACCCGGCGCGTGCCTGCGCGGGGGTCTGCTCCCAGGTCGGCGGGGCCCCGGACGCCGCCTTACCGTCCAGTATCTGCTGTGCCTGCGGGTGAACCGGAACCGTCACCGTCAGCCTCCGTACGTCAGCGTGAATCCGTCATATCCCGCGGCCGCGACCGAGTCGCACTGCTCCCGGTAGGGGCCGACACCCCCCACGTACGGCATGAACACCCGGGCCTTGCCCGGGATGTTCGCCCCCACGTACCAGGAATCGGCGCGGGGGAAGAGCGTCTCCTGCGCGATCTCGTCCACGTGCGCCGCCCAGTCCTCCTGGGCCCGTTCGGTGGCCTCCACCGCCGCCACCCCCCGGTCGCCGGTGAAGACGATCAGGTCGCGGATGAACTCCACGTGCTGCTCGATCGACAGCACCATGTTGCTCAGCACCGAGGGGCTTCCCGGCCCGGTGACCAGGAACAGGTTCGGGAACCCCGCGATCGCCACTCCCAGGTAGGAGCGGGGCCCTTCCCGCCACGCGTCGCGCAGCGACTGCCCGCCCGGGCCGATGACGGCGATGCGGGACAGCGCCCCGGTCACCGCGTCGAACCCGGTCGCGAAGACGAGTGCGTCCAGCTCGTAGTCCGCGGCGGCGGTCCGCAGCCCGTCCGGGCAGGCCGCTGTCAGGGGCGTCGAGCGCACGTCGACCAGCGAGACGTTCGGCCGGTTGAACATGGCGAAGTAGTCGTCGCTCTGGCACAGCCGCTTGGCCCCGACCGGGTAGGCACGCGGGCACAGAAGCTCCGCGACCGACGGGTCGGACACGGTTTCCCGGATCCGGCCGCGGATGAACTCGGCGACGGTGTCGTTGGCCTCCGGGGAGACCAGCAGGTCGGTGTAGGTGCCCAGGAGCGGCATGCCGCCTCCGGCCTCCCACCGCGCCGCGTAGGTCTTCCGCCGGTTCTCCGGGGATTCCTCCAGGGCGGACAGGCCGGTCCCGGTGACCGGCACCCCGAGCATGGACTCGCGGGCCTCGGCCCGGTGCGCGGGGTACCGGGCCTTGATGGCATCGGTCTCGGACGGGGTGAAGGCCCGGTTGCGGTTGGGCACCGCGAAGTTGGCGGTCCGCTGGAACACGTGCAGGTGCTCCGCCTCGGCGGCGATTTCCGGCGCGATCTGGATGCCGGTCGATCCGGTGCCGATCAGCCCGACCCGCCTGCCGGTGAAGTCCACGCCCTCGCGGGGCCAGCGGCTGGTGTGATACCAGTCGCCGCGAAAGGTCTCCAGGCCCGGGAGGTCCGGCACGTGCCGTTCCGACAGGCACCCCGCCGCCATCACGCAGAACCGCGCGGTGCGGCTCTCGCCGTCGTCGGTCAGCACGGTCCACTCACGGCGGCCGTCGTCCCACACGGTGGCGGTGACCCGGGTGTTCAGCTGGATGTGAGGCCGCAGGCCGTAGCGGTCGGCGACGTGGTTCAGGTAGCGGAGCACCTCGGGCTGGGCCGGGTAGCGCTCGCTCCACGTCCAGTCCTGCTCCAGCGCCGGGTCGAACGAATAGGAGTAGTCCGTGGACTCGACGTCGCACCGGGCGCCCGGGTAGCAGTTCCAGAACCAGGTTCCGCCGACTCCGCTGCCCGCTTCGAAGGCCCGGACCGTGAGCCCGGCGGATCTCAGGGCATGCACTGCGTAGATCCCCGCGAAACCAGCCCCTACCACTACGACATCGAGATCAGCCACGGACACGACGGTAAATCGCGGCAAAACCGAGAGCAATCCGGCGGTCTCACAAGGGTTCGGCGCGTCTGTTGGTGCCCCAACCCAGATTCAGCCGAACGGATCTTCGCTATCCCTCAGCGTCAGGCTTCCCCTTCTCCTCGCCCTCGGCGGTTTTCTCGTTGACGGTCTTCCCGGCCTCGGCGGCGGTGGCGTCGGCGGCCCGCTTGATGACCGTGAGAGCGTCGTTCAGCGCCTGCCACGCCTTGGCCAGGGCGTCGGCCGCGCCGCCGCCGGCGCTCAGATCCCGGCCGCGGATGGTGCCGGCCTCGGCCCTGTCCCCGAGCGCGGCCACCGCCTCGTTCCCGGCCTTGACCAGGGCCGGGTCGGTGGCGGAGAGGGTGAGGGAGTCGCCGGTGACGGCGATGGTGAGCTGGCGGCGGCCCGCGTCCTCCGGCTGCTCGTCGCTGGTGCCGGCCACATCGACGCCCAGCAGCGCCTCCTTGGCCTGATCGAGGTCGAGCCCGAGCTGCGTGAGTACCCGCGCGGCGGCCGAGTCGGAGTCCGACAGCGCGGCCAGCAGCAGGTGGTGGGAGCCGACCGCCTGCGCGCCGGCGATCCGCGACGCCTCGCTGAGCGTGATGTCGGCGGCCGGGGTGGCGCTGAGCACGGCCTGCTCGGAGGCCTCGCTGGTGCCGGAGGGGCCGGGCTCGCCCGGTTCCCCGCTGATCAGGCGGCGCAGCCACCGCCGTTTCGCGCCGCCGGAGGGCTCCGCGCCGGACGGGACCGCGTCGAACACCGCGGAGCGGATCGCCAGGAGGTCGGCGTGGGAGCGCAGGACCTGGGCGGCGATGCCGTCGCCTTCGCGGATGAGGCCGAGGAGGATGTGCTCGGTGCCGATGTAGTTGTGGTGCAGCGCCAGGGCCTCGCGCAGGGCCAGTTCCAGGGTCTTCTTGGCCCGGGGAGTGAACGGGATGTGTCCCTTGACCGGCTTCTCGTCACCGGTCCCGACGATGCCGGTGACTTCGTCCCGGGTGCCGTCCAGGGTGATGCCGAAGCTGGCGAGGACCTTTCCGGCGACGGCCTCGGGCTCGCCGAGCAGCCCGAGGAGGATGTGCTCGGTGCCGATGTAGTTGTGCTTGAGTTGCCTGGCCTCCTCCTGGGACAGGACCACTGTGTGCCGCGCTCTGGCGGTGAATCGCTCGAACATGGCTCAAGGGTGCCGCCCGCTTCTGACCCCGTCAATACCATGCTATTAATAGGGTTGTGAGTGAATGGGAAGACCGGCTGGACCAATGGGAGACCGAGCTTGAGCTGTCGGCTCAGCTGGAGGGGTCGGACTGGGTGACCCTGGAGAAGGCGTCGGCCGGTACCGGGGTGTCCCGGGCCGCGCTGCGGAACTGGTACCGCACCGGGCAGATCGCCTCCCGGCTGGTGGACGGACCGCACGGGCCGCAGCGGCTGGTGCCCTTGTCAGTGGTCGCGGCCCGGGCCGAGGCGTCGCCCCGCCTGCGCAAGACCGCCGAGCGCCGCCTCGACAGCGAGGCCCAGCTGGAAATCCTCCGCCACCGCGTCGACCAGCTGGAGCTCCGCCTGGCCGAACTGGAGCGGCGCCTCCCGTCTCCCTAACTCGCCCCACGCCAACTCGCCCCACGCCGTGCCCGCAACGGGACCGAAGGTGTCGCTATGGCGCCCGCGAAGGTCCCGTTGGTGCCGCTGACGGGGCGCGGCGATGGCGGCGCCGCTGACGGGGCGCGGCGATGGCGGCGCCGCTGTCGCTTAGGCGTCGCGGCGGAGGATGAGGATCATGCGCCAGGCGGTGGGGGCATCGAGGGCGGTCGTGGTGTCGAAATCGCCGTAGGTCGCCTCGATCGTGAACCCGCCCGCGAGGCGGATCGCGCCGGTCATCTCGGTCAGCGTCCAGAACCGGCTGGGCACCACGTCGGTGATCGTCCGGGTCTTCCCGTCGGCGCCGCGGGCGGTGATGCTCATGTGCTCGCTGGTGACCTGGGTGACCGGGTCGATGCGGTCATCGCCGCCGCCCCACCGGACGTCCGCGCGGGTGCCGCCGGAGGTGACCGTCCACTCGCTGCTCGTCCGGGACGCGGGGCCGAAGTGGTCGGCCGGGTGCGTCAGCTCGATGACGTACAGGCCGCCGGGGACCACGTGGGCCGCCACGGCGCGCAGGTGGGCCACCATGTCGTCCAGCGTGAACAGGTGGCACAGCGAGTTCAGCATGGTGATCGCGGCGTCGAACGTCCCCGGGAGCCTGAAATCGCGCATGTCCGCCTCGACGACGTCCAGGTCGAGGCCGGCCTCGTCGGCGCGTTCGGCGGCGTAGGCGCACATCGCCTTCGACTGGTCCAGCGCGGTGGCCCGCAGGCCGCGCGCCGCCAGCTCGCGAGCGTGCTCGGCCGGCCCGGCGGCCAGCTCGAGGACCGACCGGACCTCGGGGCCCGCGTCGCCGAACCAGGACTGCAGTGCTGTCACCTCGGCCGGGACGTCCCGGTAGGCGCAGGAAAGCTCGTACAGGCCGGGTTCGTCGTAGATTCCGCTCACAGTGTCTTCCTCACGGAGGTCATGATGCCGCAGGGGCCCCGCCGGGCGCACCCGGACCTCTGTTCCCGTCACCCTCAAAACTTCACAAAGCGCCCATTTTGTGACATAATGCCGGTAAATCCGTAACGCCGGGAAGGGGTGCCCGGTAACCCTACCCCGAGGTCACATCGCAGAGAATAATCGCAGGTCAGATCGGTAATCCGCAGCCTATTGCCGATGTTCGGGGGGCTTTCCCCGGGCCACCCCGGGGGCCGCACAACCCCGGCCAAATCCGCAACGCGTCTACCGCCCGCAAAGATCGTGGGGCAGACTGGCCGCATGATGACTGAGGCGGAGGCTCTTGAGACGCTCGCGCGGGAGGATCCGGCGCTGGCCACAGAGGCACGTACCGCCCTCCGCTGGCTGACCGAGGGCGGCGGGCTCGGAGCGGTGTCGATGCTCCGGCTGCAGGAGTTCCTGTGGCACGCCCTGCCCTCCAGCTGGCCGGTGCCGCCGGAGAGTCATCTCGCCATCGCCGGGGCGCTGTCGCGCCTGCTGGCGCTGGCCGGGATGGACCGCTACGCGGAGGTCTGCTCGTCGGGCGAGACCGAGGAGATCATCCTGGCCTACGGCCAGTCCTCCCGGGACGGCGAGGACGCGTGGCAGCGGGCCGCGGACACGTCGGTCGCGGCGCCTCCCGACACCGACCTGCTGGCCTGGAGCGCCACGCCGGAGATGGGCCCGGACGAGCGCTCCGCGTACGAGTCCTGCGCCGCCGCGATCGAGATGGCGATCGCCTGCGGCGACCTGAAGCCCGGCATCAGCGGCTGGAAGACCAAGCGCACCGCGCTCGTTGACGGCTGGCTGACCCGGGCCGACGGGCCGGACGCGCCCGACCCCTGGCTGAGCCGGATCAGCGCCGAGCGCATCCACGAGTGGGCCCACGGGCATCCCGGGGAACGGGCCCAGATGGCCCGGCACATCGTGCCCCGGCTGCTGGAGCCCCCGGTGCTGCCGGGCGAGCCCCTCCCGTCGCTGCGCTGGCTGCTGCGCCACGCCGATGCCGGGCTCAGGCTGACCGCCCGGCATTACATTTCTCCCTCGCTGGTGGAGGAGGCGGCCGGGCTGTTCGGCTGGGGGGCGCAGTCGCCGACGAAGCGGTACCAGGAACTCGAGCTTTACCCGCTGCACACGCTGCGCAGGCTGGCCCAGAGCGAGATGGGCGCGGTGCGCCGCACCGGCACCAGCCTCGTGCTGACCCGGACCGGACGGCTCATGGCCGAAGACCCGGCGGTGCGCTGGCACATCGGCACGGCGGCCCTGATCAGCCCGGACGACGGGTGTGACCCGGACTTCACGGTCGCGGTCCGCGAGGCCGCCCTGCTGGTGGCCACGCTCCACGACGGGCCGGTCGGCTTCGAGGAACTCGCCAGCCGGCTCACCGACCTGCACGCCGCCGAGGGCTGGACCTCACTGTCGGGCAGCAGCCTGTCGGTCGCCATCCGCGGCGAGATCCACGTGCTCCGGCACCGGCTGCGCTCCCTGCAGCTCATTGACGAGAGCATGGCGGTCAGCCCGCTGTCCCTCGCCCTCACCCCCACCGGCACCGCGGCGGCCCTGTCGGCCCTCCTGGCGCGGGCCCTCCGCCCGCGCCGCTGCTAGACGGCTAAGAGGCTCACACGGCGCCGAAGAGGCGGTCGCCGGCGTCGCCGAGGCCGGGGACGATGTAGCCCTTGGAGTTAAGACGCTCGTCGACCGTGCCGGACACCACGCGAACCTCGTCTGAAGGAAACGCCTCTTCCAGGCGGGCCAGGCCCTCCGGGGCGGCCAGCAGGCAGATCGCGGTGACCGATGCCGCGCCGCGCCGCGCCAGCATGCTGATCACCGTCACCAGGGTCCCGCCCGTGGCCAGCATCGGGTCGAGGACGAACACCTCGCGTCCGGTCAGGTCGGCCGGGAGCCGGTCCGCGTAGGTCGACGCCTGGAGCGAGTCCTCGTCGCGGACCATGCCGACGAACCCGACGTCGGCCATCGGCAGCAGCCGGGTCATGCCGTCCAGCATGCCGATCCCGGCCCGCAGGACCGGGACGATCAGCGGGCGCGGCACCGCCAGCCGGGCCCCGGCCGCTTCGGCGACCGGCGTGGTGACGGTCACGTCCGTGACCCGGATCTCCCGCGTGGCCTCGTAGGCGAGCAGGGTGACGAGTTCGTCGGCGAGGGTCCGGAACGTCGCCCGGTCCGTGGTGACGTCGCGGAGATGGGTGAGCTTGTGGGTGACCAGCGGGTGGTCGGCGACCAGCGTGCGCATGGTCAGCCAGTCTGTCAGGATGCCCGGGCGCTCGCCAGGTCCTGCTCGATCCGGCCGACGGCGGCGAGCAGCGGGGGCAGCAGGTCGGCGGTGACGCTCTCCAGGCTGCGGCGGCCCGCGTGCGTGGACACGTTGGCCGCGGCGACCACGGTCCCGGCGGAATCCCGGATCGGCGCGGCGACCGAGCGCAGGCCGTCTTCCAGTTCCTGGTCGACCACGGCCCAGCCCTGCTCGGCGATCCGCTTCAGTTCGGCCCGCAGGCTCCCGGCGTCGGTGATCGTGTGCCCGGTCAGGTGGCTGAACGTCGCGGTCCGGAGGTAGCCGTCGAGCCATCCGCTATCGCGGTGGGCCAGCAGCACCCGGCCCATGCTGGTCGCGTAGGCCGGGAACCGGGTGCCCACGCTGATCGACACCGTCATGATCCGCTTGGTGGGAACGCGGGCGATGTAGACGACTTCCTCGTCGTCGAGTTCGGACACCGAGCAGGACTCGTGGACCTGCGCGGACAGCTCCTCGAGGTAGGGCAGGGCGACTTCCGGCAGGCTCAGGCTGGACAGGTAGGCGTAGCCGAGCTCGAGGATCCTGGGACGCAGGGAGAACCGCCCTTCATGGGCGTGCATGTAGCCGAGATGCACCAGCGTGTGGAGGAAGCGCCGGGCGGCGGCCCGGCTCAGGCCGGTGGCCGAGGCCACCTCTGACAGCGTGAGCTTCGGGTGGTCGGCGTCGAAGGCACGGATAACCGACAGCCCCCGGTCCAGGGACTGGACGAAATCGCCGTCGGCGTCGCTGCCAGGTTCTCGGGTTGGTTCGCTCATCGGGCCTTCCTGTTTACGGCAATGGTAGACGGCGCCTGTGCTGTTCGCTGTATGAACTATCGTTCGTGTCACGGACGTTGGCAGGTTCCGCACAAGCACTGCGAAGGGGAAATGATGGCCGCTTCTTCCCGAACCCAGGTCGGAATCGTCGGGGCCGGGCCCGCGGGGCTGCTGCTGGCGCACCTGCTCCGGCTGCACGGCATCGAGTCGGTGGTCGTGGAGAACCGCACGCGCGAGTACTGCGAGGCGCGGCAGCGAGCCGGACTGCTGGAGGCCGGGACGGTGGAACTGCTCCGCGCCGCCGGGGCCGGCCGGCGGATGGACGCCGAGGGCCTGGAGCACGACGGCATCTACCTTCAGTTCGAGGGCGAGCGACATCACGTGAACATCCGCGAGCTCACCGGCGGGCGCTGGGTCACGGTCTACGCGCAGACCGAGATCGTCAAGGACCTGATCGAGTCCCGGCTGGCCGCCGGGGATCCCATCGAATTCGGGGCCACCGACGTCTCGGTCACGGATGTGACGTCGGACCGGCCGCTGCTCTCCTACACCGGCGAGGACGGGACCCGGCACGAGGTCGCCTGCGACGTGATCGCCGGCTGCGACGGGTTCCACGGGATCAGCCGGCCGCTGATTCCCGACATCGAGACCTACGAGCGGACCTACCCGTTCGCCTGGCTGGGGGTCCTGGCCGACGCCGCGCCGTCCACCGACGAGCTGATCTACTCCCGCCACTCCGACGGGTTCGCCCTGTACTCGATGCGGTCGCCGGAGGTCAGCCGCCTGTACCTTCAGGTGTCGCCGGAGGAGCGGATCGAGGACTGGTCCGATGACCGGATCTGGGCCGAACTGCAGAAGCGCTTCGCGGTCCACGGGTCGGACTGGCGGGTCGCGGAGGGGAAGATCACCGACAAGTCGGTGACGCCGATGCGCAGCTTCGTGGCCGGGCCGATGCAGCACGGCCGCCTGTTCCTGGCCGGGGACGCCGCCCACATCGTGCCGCCGACCGGTGCCAAGGGCCTCAACCTGGCCCTGTCGGACGTCACGGTGCTGGCCAACGCGCTGTCCGCCGCGCTCCGCGACGGCGAGTGGGCGCTGGCCGAGGCCTACTCCGACACCTGCCTGCGCCGGGTGTGGCGGGCCACCCACTTCTCCTGGTGGATGACCTCCATGCTCCACGTCAACCCCGCCGGCGACCCCTTCGACGACCAGCTTCAGCTGTCCCAGCTGCGCTTCGTCACCTCATCCGAGGCCCAGGCCACCGCCCTGGCCGAGAACTACTCCGGCTTCCAGCCGGTCCGCTTCAGCCTCTGAGGCCCCGCACGTCCGCGATGACGGTGAGCGAGCCGGGGTCGACTTCGGTGAACCCGGCGTCCTGGACGGACGGCAGGTCCGCGTCCTCCAGGACCTTCCACTGCCCGGGCGAGGCGGTACGGACGGCCAGGGCAAACCCCGACCCCTGCCACTCCGAACGGATCTTCGTTCCACCCTCGAGCCAGGCGATCTGGGCCGCGTGGCCGGCCTGGGCCATCGCCTTTCCCGCCGACATGGACAGGTGC
>WRBL01000100.1 GCA_009784565.1 Streptosporangiales bacterium
CTACACGAGGTCGGCCGGCTGACCCTGGACCGGAACCCGGCCGACATGCACACCGAGATCGAGCAGGCCGCGTTCGAGCCGAACAACCGGGTGGCCGGCACCGGGCTGTCGCCGGACAAGATGCTCATGGCCCGCGGGTTCTCCTACGCCGACGCGCACCGGGCCCGGCTCGGCGTGAACTACAAGCAGGTCCCGGTCAACGCGCCCAAGTCGCCGGTCCACAGCTACACCAAGGACGGCGTCGGGCGCACGGTCAACGTGTCCGACCCGGTGTACTGGCCGAACTCCAAGGGCGGCCCGGAGGCCGACCCGTCGCTGGCCGGCGAGCCGCTGTGGCACCTGGACGGCGACATGGTCCGCTCGGCCCAGGAACTGCGCCGCGACGACGATGACTGGGGGCAGCCCGGCACCATGGTCCGGGAGGTCATGGACGACGCGGCCCGCGGCCGGCTCGTCTCCAACGTCGCCGGGCACCTGCTCGACGGCGTCACCGAGCCGGTGCTGCAGCGCGCCTTCGAGTACTGGAAGAAGATCGACCCCGATGTCGGCCAGCGGATCGAGAAGAGCGTCCGCGAGGGGCAAGCCTGAGCGACAGCGGCATCAGCGGTTCCGGGCGCGACCGCCCGGAACCCGCGGCCTGGCTACCGGGCCCGGAACTGGGCGAGGTAGGCCGCGGGCGGGCCGAGCGTGACCGTGGGGGCCAGCCCGGCGTCGTTCGCGTAGTGCAGCAGCGTCACGTACGACACGAAGTGCCGTTCGAAGCACTCGCCCACGACCAGGCGCCCGCCGGGCTTGAGCACGCGCCCGAGTTCCCGCACGGTCGCCGCCGAGTCGGGGATCTCGCCGAGGGCCGTGATGATGTAGGCGGCGTCGAAGCTGTTGTCCTCGAACGGCAGCGCGGTCGCGTCGGCCAGGCTGGGGACGACCTGCGTCATCTCGCGTTCCTTCGCCTGCTCCATGACGTGGTCAAGCATCTGCTGCTGGACGTCGACGATGTCCAGGCGCCCCTGCTCCCCTACCTGGGCGGCGACGTTCAGGGTCTGCAGGCCGGTGCCGCACCCGATCTCGAGGATGCGCTCCCCGGGACGGGCGGCGAGCAGCGCGTCGATGCGCCGGTTGGTCAGGAACGGGACCTGCCGGTTGAGCATCCAGCGGTGCGAGTACGGGTACGGGGCGGCCTCGTACCACCACCAGGCGGCCGCGGCCCCGGCCGCGGCGAGGGCGGCCGCGCCGGCCAGGGCGCGCTTCATCGCCGTTCCCCCGGGCTGTCCGGCTCCGAGCATGTTGGTCATCGGCCCGCTGAGGGCTGGAATCGTCCGCACGTGTTCCTTTCCGCATAACCGGGCGGCGGGTGCTCCAGCCTGCCCGGTTTGCATGTACTGCAGAATCCTGCAAATACCTGTGCGAGCAAGGAGACAATTGTAACGCTTCGGAAGAAACCCTGCCAGGATGGATACCGGTGAGGCGGGTGCGGGACCAGGCCCGGCGCCCTACATCCGCATCAGCCCGGACGGGGATCCGGGCGTCAGGTTCATCTCCTGCATCGCGATGAGCATCCACGCGCCGCCGGGAGACAACCACGCGCTCGGTCATGGACACACGTCTTTCAGGTCGGCCGCGGCGCCGCCGCGGCGCGGATCGGGAGGTCCCGGAGTCTCTGGCACTCCGGCGAGACTGATGTTACTCGCCAGTAATCACTGAGGGAAGCCTCTCCCCGGGCCCGCCAGCGTCAGCCATCCCACGGGGCGCCGACTCTGACGGCGGGCGGCGACCGGGTACGCGGGGCTGCCCGGCCTGGACTTCGGCGGAGGCCAGGGTGATGAAGTGGCGGACCGCCGTTTTCGCCGCGGCGTCCTTCGCCCCCAGGTCGGCACTGTCGTCGGCGCGGCGGATCAGGGCGGTCAGGTCCTGTGCGCTCCTCGCAGCCGCCGCCAGGTCCGAGTCGCGCGTGAGAAGTTCGACCTCGGAGAGGGCGGCCTGGGCCAGGCCCCGGAGCCGGTAGGCCTCGACCCGGGCCTGGAATGTCACGTCGCTGTCCGGGTCTTCCCAGCGGCGGTTGCACCAGTCGAAGAGTCCGCGCCGCCACTCGGCCAGCGCGGTCAGAAACGCGCTGTAGACGCTCCTGCGCTCGGTTCGCAATTCCCGCCGGAACACGGCCGCCTCCGCCCGCCGCGCGGACCGTTCCTGGAACACATACGTCAGGACAGCCCCCAGGATGGTCCCAGCCACAGCGACAATCGCACTTCCCACCGGTCCAGCGGACCACGGGCAGGCAGTCCCCCGCGACCGTTATAGATGAAGACCGCCCCGCATCGCAGCGGGCCCGCCCCTTACGCTTCTGGCTCTGGGAAAATCTCCGCCGCCGTCTCTCCCGCGTACGCCCGCCGCAGCCAGAGATTCAACTGGCCGGCGTCGGAGCAGGCGCCGATCCGGTCCAGCGCATGGACCGACGGCTTGTCACCCCGCATGAAGAAAAACTGCGTCAAGGCGTCGGCCCGCGCGGCAAGCTCAGCCGCCTCGGCCCGCGCCTGCGCGGCACGCTCGGCCACTTCGGCCCTCGCCTCGGCCTTGGCCTCAGCCCTCGCCTCGCCACGCTTCTCGACGCGTTCCTCGTAGTCGCGCCAGGCCTTCAGCCCCCGAAGCTTTTCAAGGATGTCGTCCTGCATGACGGCCTCCATCATGGCCACGTCAGATACCTCCTCGGTGATTGTACGGAAGAACAGGTTCGCAATGGTGATGTCGGTCTCCGCTGCCTCGCGGAGCATGGCGACCGCGGCGGTCGGCACCCCCTGCGAGAAGTCGGTCATGCCGAGGGCGAAGCATCGCTCCTCGAACGACTGCCCGTCGCCCGCCAGCGGCTCAAGGTCGGCACGGGACAGGTAGGAGCCCCGGTAGGCATATTCTTCTCCGCGCCGGGACTCACTGCGGCGGAACTTCGCCGCCTCGGCGGGCTTGGGTGACACCACGAACATGTGTCCCCCGACCTGGGCCTTGCTGACCTCGCTCCCGTGGTATGCGCGCAGCGTCGCGTATTTGTCGTCGGTGTGCTTCTGCTGAACCTCGACCTGCGCGAAGAAAGCCGGCTTCCCCTCTCGCAGAAAGCGAATCGTCCCGTCCCCGTCCAGCGGCGGCCGGTCCGGCAGCTGATGCGAATTCGACCCGGCCACCGCCAGCAGGGAATCCGGGACCTTCACTCCCGCGACTTCCCCCAACCGCAGCGCCAGGTACGGATACCTCTGCACCAGCGTGCAGGCCAGCTCATGCTGTGCTCCTGGATTCCCCATGAGCCAGACCGTACCACCCGAGAATGGCAGATCATGCCATTTTACGCACCACCAGGAAAGTATACAATTCTTGCCATTCAGGCCATTTTAATTTCAAATTAAATCGCTAATTAAATGGCAACAGATTGCGGCTGCCGTTCCACCGGGTCGCGCTGGCCTGCCGGCCGTGGCCCGCACCGGCCAGCCGGGCGCGAGCGGTACGAGCGGTACGACCGGTAACGGGGTCCCGGTGGCCAGCGAGTCGCCTTTCGTGTTCTTTCCGTGGCGAACTGTCGCCGGATGCGCGTCGCGCGTCACTTCTTCACCGGGTGTCACCCGAATCGATACGCGTACGGCGTCATATCGCAAAAATCCGACGATATACATAACGCGTGAACCGTACCGACAGTATCCGCCGGGGGCTGCGGCGTCTGTACCCGCGGGAGCTTCTGTGGAACAAGTACAAGCTCACCGGCGCCCAGAGACTGGTCATGATCGTGTGGGGCCTCGCCCTGTCCCAGATCGCCAGCCCGGTCGGGTCAAGCATCTACTTCCTCATCACCCAGGTCTCCTACCAGGTCCGCTACCGCTCCACCGTCACCACCTTGTGGTACCTGAAGGACACGTGGGACCGGCTGCCCGTGCATATCCAGAACCTGCTGGGCCAGCACTGGTTCGCCTCGCCGTCCGCGCCGCTGTGGTGGGTCGACGCAAGGCATGACACCCGCCACGTCCTGATCGGCCTCATCGGGATCCTGCTGGTCCGGTCGCTGACCATCGGGTTCAAGGAGAACCCGCGCCCGCGCGCCTCGACGCTGCGGATCGTCCTCAGCCCGTTCGCGGTGCTGGCCATCGGCACCGCGGTCGCCGCGGCCCTCATCGCGTTCTTCGCCAAGGTCTTCCCGGCCGTCCTGCGGATCGGGTTCGTCTCCGGCAGCACGTGGCTGACGGAGTGGCTGGGCAAGGACTCCTGGCAGCTGACCCTCATCGGCGTCGTCGCCGGTCTCGCGGCCAAGTGGGCCTTCGACCCGGTCGCCGACACCTTCCAGCTCATGTCGATCGAGAACCAGCTCGCGGCCGGGGACACGGAGCGCTGGTGGTGGCACTGGTTCTACCCGCCGAACTACCGCGCCCGCTTCGCCTACCTCAAGGCGTCCGGCCACGAGCCCCAGCGGCACGGCAAGGCCATGGGCGTGGCCCTCATCATGTCCGCGCCCGTGTTCCTGTTCCTCCTGGGCTTCGGGATCTGGCTGGTGTACTTCGGCCCCGCCTCCACGGCCGGCTGAGGCGCGGCCGGGGAGTAAGCGGAGATCCGTTCGGTATTAGCGGATTTTGGCGTGCTTGCGGAGCTCGCGGCTGGCGAGGCCGTTCTTGTGGACCTCGTCGGGGCCGTCGGCGAAGCGCAGGGTGCGGATGCCGGCGTAGGCGGCCGCCAGGGGGAAGTCCTGGGACAGGCCGCCCGCGCCGTGGGTCTGGATGGCCTTGTCGAGGATCCACTGCACGGCCGCCGGGGTGGCGATCTTGATGGCCTGGATCTCGCCGTGGGCCGCCTTGTTGCCGACCGTGTCCATGAGCCAGGCGGTCTTCAGGACCAGCAGGCGCAGCTGCTCGATCCGGACCCGGGACTCGGCGATCCAGTCGCGGATCACGCCCTGGTCCGACAGCGGCTTGCCCCGCGCGACCCGTTCCGAGGCCCGGGTGCACATCAGCTCGATCGCGCGCTCGGCGACGCCGATGGAGCGCATGCAGTGGTGGATGCGGCCGGGGCCGAGGCGGGCCTGGGCGATGGCGAAGCCCTCCCCCTCCCCCGCGATCAGGTTCGACGCCGGGACCCGGACGTTGTCGAAGAGCAGCTCGGCGTGGCCGCCGTGGTCGTGGTCGTCGTAGCCGAAGACGTGCATGCCGCGCTTGACCGTGAGCCCGGGGGTGTCGCGGGGAACCAGGATCTGGGACTGCTGCCGGTGCCGTTCGGCGCTCGGGTCGGTCTTGCCCATCACGATGAAGATCTTCGAGTTGGGGTTGAGGGCGCCGGTGATCCACCACTTGCGGCCGTTGATGACGTACTCGTCGCCGTCACGGACGATGGACGTGGCGATGTTGGTGGCGTCGGAGGAGGCGACGTCCGGTTCGGTCATGGCGAAGGAGGAGCGGATCTCGGCCTTCAGCAGGGGCTCGAGCCAGTCCTTCTTCTGCTGCTCGTCGCCGAACTGGTTCAGCAGCTCCATGTTGCCGGTGTCGGGCGCGGAGCAGTTCAGGGCCGCGGGCGCGAGGTGGCCGCTGCGGCCGGTGATCTCGGCCAGGGGCGCGTACTGCAGGTTGGTCAGGCCCGCGCCCTGCTCGCCCGGGAGGAACAGGTTCCACAGGCCCCGCTTGCGCGCCTCGGCCCGGATCTCAGCCAGGACCGGCACCGAGTCCCAGGCCCAGGTTTGGTCCAGGTTCTCCAGCTGCTCGTGGAAAACCTTTTCGTTCGGGTAGATGTGGCTGTCCATGAACGCGAGCAGCTCCTCGCGGAGCTGCCTGGTGCGCTCGTCGAACTCGAAGTCCATATCAGCTGTACTCCTTCAGGGCGTCGATGCCCGCGTCCAGCAGGGGGAAGATGGCCGGGCCGATGTTCTCGAAGCCCGGGCCGACGGTCTGGCCGTGCAGGTACCGGTAGTGGATGCCTTCCAGGATCGCGGCCAGCTTGTAGGAGGCGAGGCCGAGGTAGAAGCCGAACCGGGACAGGTCGCGGTCGCTGGAGCGCCCGTACCGCTCGATGATCTCGCGTTCGGACGGGAAGCCGGGGGCGGCGGAGGCGTCGGCGACCGCGCCGGACAGCTGCTCGGCCAGGCGGTGGTAGACCAGCATCAGGGCCAGGTCGGTGAGCGGGTCGCCCAGGGTCGCCATCTCCCAGTCGATGACGGCGTTCAGGGTGTCGCCGGGGCCCACGAGGATGTTGTCGAGGCGGTAGTCGCCGTGCACGATCCCGGACTGGGACTGCTCGGGTACGTCCGCGGCGAGCCGCCGGTGGAGTTCCGCGGCCGCGGGCAGGTCACGGGTCGCCGACGCGTCCAGCTGCTTCTTCCACCGGCTGACCTGCCGGGCCAGGAAGCCGTCGGGCTTGCCGAAGTCGCCCAGGCCGACGCTGGCCGGGTCCACCTGGTGGAGCGCGGCGAGGGTGTCGACCATGCCGACGGCGATGGCCCGGGTCCGTTCCGGGCCCAGGGGCTCCAGCTGGGCGGCCTGGCGGTAGGGGGTGCCCTCGACCCGCTCCATCAGGTAGAAGGGCGCGCCCAGCACGTCGGAATCGGCGCACAGCCCGTACATCTGAGGGACCGGGACGGGCGTGTCCTTCAGCGCGGACATGACCCGGTACTCGCGGCCCATGTCGTGGGCGGTGGCGAGGACGTGGCCGAGCGGCGGGCGCCGCAGGATCCACGTGGCGGCGCCGTCGGTGACCTCGTAGGTGAGGTTGGACTTGCCGCCGGCGATGAGGGCGGCCTTCAGGCCCGCCCCGGCGCCGGCGGTCTTCGCCGACGGGATCACGCTGGGCAGCCAGCCCGCGAGCCGGCCGAGATCCAGGCCCGGCGGTTCGGTGGTCATCGGGCCTTCTCCTTGCTGTTATGACACTGCTGTTCTGACACTCCTGGCACCGGTCAAGGATCTTGCCGGGCGGGCGATTTGGCAACAGCGCGAGACCGAGATGGAGTGATGTCTGTTTTGTCACATATTTGAGACCAGGGGATTTACGTAAACTGACCGATGTCCGGGTATGCAACTTGCATGAGCATTTCCATGAAAGTTGCAGGGAGCAGTCCGGCAGCGGAACTCTGTCCCCGGCGGCTCGGCGCGAGCGCGTAAAGGAACACCCGTGACCGTGATGGCGATCCGTCCGACCCAAGAGTCCCCTTCCCCGCCCCGGGACCACCGTGCCCAGCTTCCCGCCGACCCGCGGGCGGCGTCCGAGGCCCGGCGCCAGGTCCGGGCGGCCGTCCGGTACTGGCGGCTGCCGGTCGACCTCGACGTCGCCGCGCTGCTGGTCAGCGAGCTGGTCACCAACGCCGTCACGCACGATGAGCGGGCGCCGGACGGGCCGCGCCGGGTCACGCTGGCGATCCGCGGCTCCGGCGGGCGCCTGCGGGTGGACGTCCACGACGCCTCGCCCGAGCCCCCCGTGCTGACCGGCGCCTCGGACTGCGCCGAGGGGGGCCGCGGCCTTTTCCTGGTCGACTCTCTCGCCGACAGCTGGGGCTCCTATCGCACCGCCGACGGGAAAGCGGTTTTCTTTATCCTGTAGGGCTTACCGGCTAGTAACATCGGCATTCACGCAATTGCGTTGTACGCTACTGGCACCGTCCAGCCTCTCGACACCGCGAGGACACAATGCCGCGCCCCACGGCCCACCGGCCGGCTTCCTGGCTTCCCCGGGAGCACACCACTTTCATCGGCCGGGCCGCGGAACTCGACCGGCTCGCCGTGATGCTGAAAGAAGCCCGGCTGGTGACCGTCACCGGGACCGGCGGCGTCGGGAAGACCCGGCTGGCCCTGCGGGCCGCGGCCGCCGCGGAATCCTCGTTCCCCGACGGCGTCCGCCTCACCGAGCTGTCCGGACTGCGGGACCCGGAACTGCTGCCCAACACCATCGCCGCCGTGCTGGAACTGCCCGAGCACGACCCCCGGCCCCGCCTGGAACAGGTCCTGGACTACCTCCACGACGCCGGGCTGCTGCTGATCCTGGACACCTGCGAGCACCTCGTCGAGGCCTGCGCCCTGTTCGCCGAGGCCGTCCTGACCCGGACCGAGAACGTGACCATCCTCGCCACCAGCCGCGAGCCCCTGTTCGTCGCGGGCGAGCACGAGTACGCGCTGTCCCCGCTGACCGTCGGCGCCGGCGCCCCTGACGGCGACGCGGTGGAACTGTTCGCGCAGCGGGCCGCCGCCGCGGCCCCGGGGCTGTCGTCCTGCGACGACAGCCGCGCCGCGATGGCCCGGCTCTGCCGCCACCTGGACGGCATCCCCCTCGCCATCGAGCTCGCCGCCGTCCAGCTGCGGGAGGTCTCCCTCGCCGAGCTGACCCGGCGGATGGAACGCCGCTTCCTCGACCTGCCCGGCTCCCGCCCGGACTCCGCCGGCCGCCACCACACGCTGCGCCGCTCCGTCGACTGGAGCTACGACCTGTGCACCCCCGCGGAAAAGGTCCTCTGGGACCGCCTGTCGGTCTTCGCGGGCCCGGCCACCGCCGACGCCATCACGCAGGTGTGCGCCGGGCCGGGCCTGCCCGCCGGGGCCGTCATGGACACGCTGATCGGCCTGGCCGACAAGTCCGTCATCACCCGCACCGGCGACGTTGTCTCCCGGTACCGCGTGCTCGACACCATCCGCGAGTACGGCGCGGAGCGGCTTTCCGCGTCCGGCGCCCAGCCCCGGGTCCGGGCCCGGCACCTGCGCCGCTACCTCGGCCTGGCGAACGAGCTCGCCGCCCGCCCCCTCCGGGACCAGGTCCGCACGCACCGGGCGCTGCGGGAGGAGCACAACGACATCCGCGCCGCCCTCGAATACGCCAACACCGTGCCCGACGCGCCGGGCCGGATGCACCCGGCCGTCCAGCTGCCCGCGAAGCTGGCCTGGTTCTGGGCGATCTCCGGGCTTAACGCCGAGGCCCGCTACTGGCTGACCCGGGGGCTGGAACACGCCCCGGCTCCGGGGCCGGAACGGGCGGCCGCCCTGATCGCCCGAGGCTACTCGACCGCCTATCTCGGCAACGTCTCCGACGGGCTCGCCGACAGCGACGCGGCGATCTCGATCGCCGACGACCTCGGCGACCGGCGGCTCGGAGCCCGCGCGCGGGCCCACCTCGCCTACATCCAGCTGTCGGCCAACCAGCTGGAGGAAGCGAAGCGGACCGCGGCGGCGGCCGGGAAGCAGCTCGGCCACGACGTCGGCGACGAGGACGCGGACCTGCCGGTCATGCTCGGCACCGTGCAGGCCTACCTAAGCCTGCTCACCGGGGATCCCGAGGGCAGCCTCGACGTCTGCGAGCTCACGCTCCGCCTCATCCCCGGCGACGCCGGAGAACGGTGGGGAAGCGGCTACCTGTACGGCATCGTCGGTTTCGCGCTGTGCCTGCTCGGCCAGGCCGACGAGGGCAACCGGGCCGCCCTCCGCGCCCTCGCCCTGAAGCAGGAACTCGGCGACGCGGCCGGGCTCGCCCACTGCCTCGGCGCCGCGGCCCTGGTGGCCGGGGCCCAGAAGCGCCATGAGCGGGCCGCCTGGCTCACCGGCGCGGCCGACACCCTGTGGGACAAGTTCGGGTCCGTGTTCATCGGCGTGGACGTCATGCAGGAGTTCGCCGGGCAGGCGGCCGCCGACGCCCGGGCCGCGCTGGGCGACACGAGGTACGACGCCCTGGTCCGCGACGGCGCGTCCCGCCACCTCGACCAGGTCATCGACGTGGCCGTCCAGGACGCCGACCGGCTGCCCGCGCTGCCCCCGGGCGGGCCCGAGGCCGACGGCCCGCCGAAACGGGGATTATCTCCGTATTCACATTCCCCGATGACATGACCGCGTACTAAGCTATGCGCTAACTCAATCGACGGCGTGAGGACACCATGTCACGCGAAACGGCCCGGCGGCCGCCCTCCGAGCTTCCGGAGGAGCAGACCACCTTCGTCGGCCGTGCCGCGGAACTGTCCGGCGTCGGCGACGCGCTGAAAAGCGCCCGGCTGGTGACCGTCACCGGAGCGGGGGGTGTCGGCAAGACCCGGCTGGCGCGACGCGCCGCCGCGGCCGCCGAAGCCTCGTTTCCCGACGGCGTCCGGCTCGTCGAGCTGTCCCGGCTGCACGATCCGCAGCTGCTGGCGAACACCGTCGCCGCGGCACTGGCGCTGCCGGAACAGGATCCCCGGCCCCGCCTGGACCAGGTCCTGGACTACCTGGCCGGGCGCCAGGTGATGCTCATCCTGGACACCTGCGAGCACCTCATCGAGGCCTGCGCCCTGTTCGCCGAGGCCGTCCTGACCCGGACCGGGAACGTGACCATCCTCGCCACCAGCCGCGAGCCCCTGTTCGTCGCGGGCGAGCACGAATATCCCCTGGCTCCCTTCGCGGTTCCCGGGCCCGGCTCCGGCTCCGGGGCGCCCGGCGACGCGCTGGAACTGTTCGCCCAGCGGGCCTCCGCCGCGGCCCCGGGTTTCGCGATCACCGACGCTACCCGGCCGGACGCCGCCCGGCTCTGCCGCCATCTGGACGGCATCCCCCTCGCCATCGAGCTCGCCGCGGTCCAGCTGCGGGAGGTCTCCCTCGCCGGGCTGGCCGACCGGATGAACGAGCGTTTCCTCGATCTCACCGGCCGCCAGCCCGGCGTCACGGGACGCCATCAGACCCTGCGCGACGCCATCGGCTGGAGCTACGAGCTGTGCGCCCCGGCGGAGCGGGTCCTCTGGGAGCGCCTGTCGGTGTTCTCCGGTCCGGTCAGCGCGGACACGATCACGCAGGTCTGCTCCGGTGCCGGGCTCAGCGGCGACTCCGTGATGAACGCGCTCATCGGGCTGGTCGACAAGTCCGTGGCCTCCCGGGGCGGCGATGGCGTCTCCCGCTACGGAATGCTGGACAGCATCCGCGAGTACGGCACCGAGCGCCTGGCCGCCTCCGGAGCCGGATCCCGGGCGCGGGCCCGGCACCTGCACCGTTACCTCGGCCTCGCGGACGAGCTTTCCGCCAGCCCCCTGGAACATCAGGTCCCCCGGTACCAGGCCCTCCGCGCCGAGCACCCCGACATCCGGACGGCCCTCAAGCACGCCGGTGCCGTGGCGGAAGCCGGGGACTCGGGTCATCCGGCCCTCCGGCTGCCGGCCGGCCTGTTCTGGTACTGGCTGATCTCCGGCCGTCTGGACGAGGGAAAATACTGGCTGACCCGGGGCCTCGAGCACGCCGCGGAGCCCGCCCCGGCCCGGGCCAGGGCGCTCATCACGCGGAGCTATCTGTCCTACAACCAGGGAGACGCCCAGTCCTCGATCGCCGACGCCGAGGCCGGCATGGCGCTGGCGGACGGCCCGGGCGAGCGCCTGCTCCGGGCCCGCGGCCTGGCGTATCTCGCCCACGGGCTGGCCGGGGCGGGCCGCCTCGCGGAAGGGAAAGAAGCGGCGGCCAGCGCCCGGAAACTGCTGGGTTCCAGCGCGGACGAGCCGGACGTGGCGGTTCAGCTGGGCATCATCGAGGCGTACCTGTGCCTGCTCGCGGGCGACCCCGCCGGCTGCCTGCTGCACTGCGAGCGAACGCTGCCCCGGGTGCCCTACGAGCGCGGCGAGCGATGGTCGAGCGGCTACCTGCACGGGCTCGCCGGCCTGGCCCTGTGCCTGCAGGGCAGGCCCGGCGAGGGCAGCGGCCCGGTCCTGCGCGGGCTCGCGATGAAGCACGAACTCGGCGACACGGTGGGGATCGCCCACGGCCTCGGCGTCGCCGCCCTGGTCGCCGCCAGCCAGAAACGGCCCGAGCGGGCCGCGTGGCTGATCGGCGCGGCGGGAGCCTTGTGGGAGCAGATCGGGTCGGTCTTCCTCGGCGTGCCCGCGATGCAGGCGCTCACCGAGCAGTCGGCCAGCGCGGCGCGGGACGCCCTCGGCGGAGCCCGGTACGACGAAGTGGTCCGCACCGCGGCGTCCCGGCAGGTCGACCAGATCGTGGACCTGGCCGTCCGCGACGCGGACCGGCTGCCCGCGCTGTCGTCGGCGCGCTGACACCGATCCCGGAAAACCGACTTCCCGCACCCCGCGTGAGAAACCGGTAGGACACGCCCCTAGCCTGGCTCCTCATGTGCCGTCCTGGCCGGGTACCGCGGGGAAACTCGGGCAGGTGCACACCGAACAGAACCGTTCGCAGAGCACCAACAGTAAGGAGCCCTTCATGGCCCGACCTGCGGTGAACAGCGACAATGTCCTGACCGCACTTGACTCCCAAGCCCCCACGGCCATGTACTGGCAGCTCACGCTGCTGGCGACCCTGGGCGGTTTCCTCTTCGGCTACGACACCTCCAACATCGGGTCGGCGCTGAACTTCGTGCCTTACCACCTGCAGGGCCTCGCGATGGGGTACCTGGTGTCCGGCGCGTCTCTCGGCGCCGCGGCCGGCGCGATCCTCGGCGGGCCGCTGGCCGACCGGTTCGGCCGCAAGAAGCTGCTGATCGTCGACGCGGCGATCTACGCGATCGGCGCGATCCTGTCCGCCGTGACCCCGGACGCCGCCGTCCTGCTGATCGCCCGTACGTTCATCGGCGTGGCGGTCGGCGCGGACTCGGCCATCGCCACCGCCTACATCGCGGAGTTCGCTCCGAAGAACAAGCGCGGTTCCCTGTCAATGCTGCAGCAGTGGATGATCACCGTCGGCATCCTGGTGGCCTACCTCGTGGCGCTGGTCATCTTCGCCGCGTTCCCGCACAGCGCCGCCAGCGTCGGCTGGCGCCTGGTGCTGGGCCTGGGCGCCGTGCCCGCCCTGATCGGGCTGGCGCTGCGGACCTCGATGCCGGAGTCTCCCCGCTGGCTGCTGCGCCAGGGCAAGTACGAGGAGGTGGCCAAGGCCGTCGCCGCGCTCGGCGCGGGCGATGTCAGCGTGGAGGACATCAAGAGCGGCGCCGCCGCGATCGAGGCCACCGAGACGTCCCGGAAGGGACGCAGCCACGGCTGGACCCCGGCCGCGAAGCGGGCCCTGATCGTGGTCTGCGTGTTCTTCGTCTTCCAGCAGATCACCGGCATCAACGTGCCGCTGTACTACGGTCCGCACCTGCTGGGCGCGACGTTCTCCGGCCCGCACGCGTCCCTGGTGGCCACCACGGTGGCCGGGGTCGAGGTCACCGCGATCATGACGCTGTTCAACGTCGGGTTCACGTACCTCGGGTTCCGCTGGATCGACAAGTTCGGCCGCCGCAAGCTGGCCATCGGCGGCTACGTCGGCATGATCGTCTTCGCCGCGATCTCGGCGGTCGGCCTGATGGCGCTGCAGGGCACCACCTCCATGGTGGTCATCATGATCGGCCTGTGCGGTTTCATCTCGTCGTTCGCCGTCGGCGTCGGCGGGACGGGCTGGACCCTGCAGGGCGAGGTGTTCCCGACCGCGGTGCGCGGCCAGGCCGCCGCGATCGCCGCGTTCGTGGACTGGATCGCCAACTTCGCGCTGGTCGAGGTGTTCCCCGTCTGGCAGAAGGGCATCGGCCTCGGCGGCGTCATGCTGTGCTTCGCCGCCCTGTGCGCCATGGCGATCGCGTTCATCTTCTTCTCGCTGCCCGAGACCAAGGGCCTCGGCGTGGAGGAGATCGTGGAACTGTTCGACAAGAACAAGCCCACCTCGGCCCCCGCGTCAGCCGGGTAGCACAACCGATTTCATTCCGAACGGATCGGTGGCGCCTGTCCCGCGGGCAGGCGCCACCGTCCTTTCCCGGCCCGGCCCGCCGGGCCATCTACGCTAGTGCGCATGACGCTTCCTTCCGGCATCGCCGTCGACGACCTCGACTTCTCCGTCCGTCCCCAGGACGACCTGTTCCGTCACGTCAACGGCCGGTGGCTGGCGCGGACCGAGATCCCGGACGACCAGGCCCGGTATCACTCCTTCCGGATGCTGGCCGATGAGGCCGAGAACGCGGTGCACGCGATCTGCGAGGAGGCCGTCTCCGCGCCGCGGGGCAGCGAGGAGCGCAAGCTCGGGGACCTGTACGCCAGCTTCATGGATGCCGGGAGGGCCGAGCGGCTCGGCGCCGAGCCCATCCGGGAAACGCTGGAGGAGGCGCGGGCCATCGCTTCGGTTCCGGAACTGCTGGCGGCCCTCGGGCGGCTGGAGCGGCTGGGAATCGGGGGCCTGTACCAGCTCGCCGTGGGCACCGATCCCGGTAACCCGGAACGCTACGTCATCTCCTTCGGGCAGGGCGCGCTCTCACTGCCGGACGAGAGCTACTACCGCGAGGAGCGGTTCGCCGGCGTGCGCGACGCGTTCGCCGCGCACGTTCAGCGCATGTTCGAACTGGCCGGGCTGCCGGACGCCGGGCCGGCGGCGGCGCGGGTTCTCGCGCTGGAGACAGAGGTGGCCGCCCACCACTGGGACCGCGTCGCCAACCGCGACCGGGAGAAGACCTACAACCTGTTCACCTGGGCCGACGCCCTGTCGAAGGGGCCTGACCTGCGGGGGTGGCTGGAGGCTCTGGACCCGCCCGCCGGTTCCTTCGACGAGGTCGTGCTCCGCCAGCCGAGCTTCAGCACGGGGCTGGCCTCGCTGCTAACCGACGAGCGCCTTCCGGCGTGGCGGGACTGGCTGTGCTGGCAGGTCATCCACGGCGCGGCCGGCTACCTGTCCGAGGCGTTCTGCGATGAGGACTTCGACTTCTACGGCCGCGTCCTGACCGGTGCCCGGCAGCCGCGGGAACGCTGGAAGCGCGGGGTCTCGCTGGCCGAGCGGGCGATGGGGGAAGCGGTCGGCCGGGCCTATGTCGCCCGGCACTTCCCGCCCGGGGCCGCCGAGCGCATGGACGCCCTGGTGGCCAACCTCACCGAGGCCTACCGCCAGAGCATCTCCGCGCTCGGGTGGATGGGAACCGGCACCCGCCAGCGCGCCCTGGACAAGCTCGGGAAGTTCACCCCGAAGATCGGCCACCCGGTCCGGTGGCGGGACTACTCCGGCCTGACGATCGTGCCGGACGATCTCATGGCCAACGTGCGGGCCGCCAGCGCCTTCGAGTCCCAGCGTCAGCTGGACAAGATCGGCGCGCCGGTCGACCGGGACGAATGGCTCATGACCCCGCAGACGGTCAACGCCTACTACAGCCCGGGCATGAACGAGATCGTGTTCCCGGCGGCGCTCCTGCAGGCCCCGTTCTTCGACCCGGGCCGCGACGACGCCGCCAACTACGGCGCGATCGGCGCGGTCATCGGCCACGAGATCGGTCACGGCTTCGACGACCAGGGCTCGAAGTACGACGGCGACGGCCGGCTCACCGACTGGTGGACCGCGGCCGACCGGGAGGCGTTCGACGAGCGGACCGCGGCGCTGATCGGGCAGTACGACGGCCTTGAGCCGCCGCAGGCCCCCGGCCAGCGCGTGAACGGCGCGCTGACGATCGGGGAGAACATCGGGGATCTCGGCGGCCTCGGCATCGCGTGGCAGGCCTACCAGGTATCGCTGGGAGGGAAGGAGGCGCCGGTCATCGACGGCCTGACCGGCGCCCAGCGCTTCTTCCTGTCCTGGGCCCGCATCTGGCGGTACAAAGCCCGGGACGCCGAAGTCGTCCGGCTGCTCGCCGTCGACCCGCACTCCCCGTGCGAGTTCCGCTGCAACCAGATCGTGCGGAACCTGGACGAGTTCTACGACGCGTTCGGCGTTACCGAAGCCGACGACTCGTGGCTCGACCCGTCGGCCCGGGTCCGCATCTGGTAACCGTGCTTCCGGTCAGGCCCGGAGGCGCTTTTCGTACAGCCCGGCCGCGTTCCCGCCCATGATCTTCGACCGCATGTCCGCGGGCACCGCCGCCGGGAGCGCCTTGGCCGGCGAGTCGAAGTCCCAGTGCGGGTAATCGGAGGAGAACATGACCTTGTCCGTCATCCGCGCGAACTCGATCGACTGGATCAGGTGCCGCGGGTTGCCGGGTTCCTCGATCGGCTGCGTGCTGAGCCAGAAGTGCTCCTGGAAGTACTCCGAGGGCCGTTTCCGCAGGAACGGCGCGTCGTTCCCCGCCATCTCGTAGGCCGCGTCCATCGCCCACTGCAGTGGCCCGGACCAGGTCAGGCACGCCTCGACCAGCGCGACCCGCAGCCGGGGAAACCGGTCGAAGACGCCTTCGCAGATCAGGCTCATGGCCAGCCGTTCGACCGGCATGTGCAGCCAGGCGTGCTGCTCGGCGTAGTAGGAGGGCGCGCCGGTTCCCCGGTACCGGTTCCCGGGGTCGCCGCCCACATGGCACATCGCGACGAAGCCCGCCTTCTCGCAGGCATCGTAGACCGGCCAGTACTTGCGGTCGCCCCACTCGCTCTGGGTGTCGCCGCGGATCATGACCTGGACGAACCGGGGGTCGCCCGCGAACCGCCCGATCTCCGCGACGGCCAGGTCGGGTGAGTCGAACGGCACGTTGAGGCTGGCCCGCAGGCGCGGGTCGCGGTCCAGCCATTCCTCGGCGACCCAGTCGTTGATCGCCCGGCACAGGGCCGCCTTGTACTCGGCCGGTCCCCCGAGGACGAACGTGAGCGGGATCAGGATGGCGATGTCGGTGTCGTACTCCTCCAGAAGCTGCGACCGGAAAACGCCGATGTCGCTGCCGGGAGGTCCGGCGGGGGCGGCCGAGTCGACCCGGAACCCGCCGCCGCGCCAGCGCGGGTACTCGGGGATGCCCCGCTCGGCGCGGCCGGACGTCTCGTTCGCGTACCGGGTCCGCCACGGCTCGGGCAGGCGCGGCAGGATGTCGCGGGGCAGGAACGTCGGATGCACGTCGACGTCGATCAGGAGCGTCCGCGCCCGGCGGCGCTTCCGGGTCTCCGGAGCGGTGACGGTCATGCTGTTTACCTCCTGACCGGGGAATCGTCGATGACGACGTAGTCCTGCTCGACCGACACCGGAACGGTCTCGGCGACGTAAGGCCCGGCCTGCCGGCCCGGGACGACGCTGACGTCGTAGGACAGGGCCGGAACGTTCCCGGGTCCCGGGCCTGTGAACGACTGGCCGGTGGCCAGGTCGTACTCCCAGCCGTGCCACGGGCAGGCCAGCAGCGGCGGACCCTGTTCCGTCCGCACGTCGCCGGGCCCGGCGGACGCCGCGCGGGGCGCCAGCGTCCCGGCGCACAGCGGGCCGAACTGGTGGGGGCACCGGTTGCGGAGCGCGTAGAACCGGTCGTCGACGCGGAAGACCCCGATGGACTTTCCGTGGATGTCGATAATCTTCCGGTCCCCGTTCTGGAACTCGGACACCTTGCCGACCACGACCCTCATGAATTTATATAAATCCAGATATATAAAGATGTCGATACCCGGGAGCCCGCATGAGCGTGATCCAGTCCGGCGCCATCGACTGCGACGTCCACGTCGAGCCCTCGTCGATCAGGGTCCTGCTGCCCTACATCGACCCGTACTGGCACGAGTTCATCCGCAGCGCCCGCCTCGGCGTGGGCCACCGTCTCTATCCGGACAGCGAGCCGATGGCGGCGCGCCGGGAGGCCCGGGCGGCGGGCAGCTTCCCGCCGCACACCTACGAGGAACTGCGCGCGCAGCTGCTCGACCCCTACCGGCCGCGTGCCGCCGTCCTCACCTGCGTCGCCACCTTCCAGGGCACCCGCAACCCGTACTTCGAGGCCGCCCTGGCCCGGGCGGTCAACGAGTGGCTGCGGGAGGAGTTCCTCAGCCGGGATGACCGGCTGCGCGGCAGCATCGTGATACCGGTCTTCCACCCGGAGGCGGCCGCTGAGGAGATCGACCGCCTCGGAGGCGACCGCCGGTTCGCTCAGGTGCTGCTGCCGGTCCGCAGCGAGACCCCCTGGGGCAACGTGCGGTACCGGCCGGTCCACGACGCGGCCAGCCGCAACCGCCTGCCGCTCACCCTGCACGCGTGGGGCGGCTGGGCCCTGGCGCCGACGTCGACCGGGGCGGCGGCCACCTACTACGAGGACTACCTGTATAACTCGCAGATCCTGGCGCCGAACCAGGTGCTGTCGCTGGTCTCCGAGGGCGTCTTCGACGCCTTCCCCGGCCTGCGGGTCGGCCTGGCCGAGCTCGGCTTCGCCTGGCTGCCGTCGCTACTGTGGCGGTTCGACAAGGACTGGAAGGCCCTGTGGCGCGAGATCCCGTGGGTACGAGACAAGCCGTCGGCCTACGTGCGCGAGCACCTGCGCCTGACCACCAGCCCGGCGCTGATCCCGGGCCGCGTGCCGGTCCGGGAGGTCGCACAGCTCGCCGACATGCTGGACGCCGCGCACATGCTGATGTACTCCAGCGACTACCCGCATGACCACGGCGACGACGCGTCGGAAACCCTCCTGTCCGTCCTCGGCGACGAGGGCCGCGAAGCCGTCCTCACCGGGAACGCCGCCGAGTTCTACGGCATCCCCGCCTAGCGAAACTTCACGAAA
>WRBL01000101.1 GCA_009784565.1 Streptosporangiales bacterium
CATCACGCCGTTGTAGAAGGCGACGTCGGTGCCCGGCTTGAGCTGGCAGTAGATGTCGGCGTGGTCGGCCATCTTGTCGGCGCGCGGGTCGATGTAGATGATCGTCGTCCCGTTCCGCCGGGCCTGCTTGAAGAAGCTGGAGGCGACCGGGTGGTTGGCCGTCGAGTTGCTGCCGGTCACGATGGCGACTCCGGCGTTCTTGATGTCGCCGTAGGTCGTCGACACCGCGCCGGAGCCGATGCCCTCGAACAGGGCCGACACGCTGGAGGCGTGGCACAGCCGCGTGCAGTGGTCCACGTTGTTGGTGTGAAAGCCGGTGCGGATGAGCTTCTGGAAGAGGTAGGCCTCTTCGTTGGAGCACTTGGCGGAGCCGAACCCGGCGATGGCGCCCGGCCCGTGCTCGGAGTAGATCCCGGTGAGCTTGCGGGCGACCAGGTCCAGGGCCTCCTCCCACGTCGCCTCGCGGAAGTAGGGGAGCACCTCGTCGTAGTCGACGAGGCCGCCGGGCTTGCGGCCGCGCTTGCCGCCCTTGCGCTTGCCCTTCTGATCCTTCGGATCCGTGTTCAGGCCGTGGTCGTTGGCGTCGGTGCTCGCCTGGCCGTCACCGCGGGCGATGTCGCCCTTGACGTCGGCGGACAGCGCGCCCTTGGGGTAGGAGTCCTCCCGGCGGATCAGCGGCCGGGTCAGCCGCTGCGGCGAGGCCGCGTAGTCCCAGCCGTACCGGCCCTTGACGCACAGGCGGCCCTGGCTTCCCGGCTGCGACCGGCCGTCGGCGTAGGCGATCGCGCCCTTCTCCCGGTCCACGTAGTAGGTGAGCGCGCAGCCGACGCCGCAGTAGGGGCAGACGCTGTCCACCGCGTCGAGCTTGGCGCGGGGCTGGATCGGGATGTCGTGGATCGGCTTGTTGGTCAGCGCCCCGGTCGGGCAGGCGGCGACGCACTCGCCGCAGGACACGCAGGACGAGGCGCCCATCGGGTCGGACAGGTCGAACGCGATGCGCGTGTCGTAGCCCTTGCCGCTCCGCCCGATGACATCGTTGCCCTGCAGGTCGTCGCAGGCCCGCACGCAGCGGTCGCACAGGATGCAGGAGTCGTGGTCGACCGCGATCACCGGGCTGGACAGGTCCACGCCGCGCCCGGAAGCCCGCGGGATGTCGCTGACCTCGGGATTTATCCCGAGGCGGTCGGCCAGGGCCAGCAGTTCGCTGTCGGCCGTCGTGGTCTGCTTGGGGTCCCGCTCGCGCGCCGGCTGATCGGATATCAGCAGCTCGGTCAGCATGGCGCGGCTGCTGGTCAGCTCGGGCGAGTCCGTCGTGACCTGCATGCCGTTCTCGCAGGCTCGCACGCAGGACGCGGCGAAGGCGGGCGCGCCCGTGTCCACGACGCACATCCGGCAGACGCCGACCGGGTCGAAGCGCTCGTTGTGGCAGAGCACGGGGATGTCGATCCCGGCGGCCTTGGCGGCCTCCCAGATTGTCGTGCCCTCGGGGGCAGTGACCTCACGACCGTCGATCGTGAGAGTTACCGTCCCCGTGCTCTCCGGGGCAGTAATGGCCATGTCGCCAGTATCCGCCCGGCGGTGCCGCTAATCCAAGAGAAGCCGCTTATAGATCGCGGGGTCTGGGCGTCCCTCAGTATTCAGCCCCCGGGCTTTGTAGTAGGCGCCGATCATCGCGCGGAGGCGCTCCGCCGTGAGGGCGGCGACCCGGCCGGAGGGAAGCGTGACCGGTTCGTTCAGCAGGCGATCGGGGAGCCAGTCGTCCGCTGGCCGCCAGCCCTCCCGGTCGTTGTAGGCGCGCTTGGCCATGACGATGTTCCCGGCCGTCTCCCGGAGCTCGTCCCCGGTCATGTCCCAGCCGGTGACGTCCGAGACGAGGGAGGCCCACTCGGCGAACGGGTCGGTGAACACGCCGCGCAGGAACTTGCACAGGATCATTGAGTCCATGACGGCGGCGCGGTCCTCGGTCTCTATGGCCGCGGCGACGTGCCGGTCCCCGCCGTCGAACCGGTCCAGGTCGCCGGACAGGTCCGCCTCGTAGGCTCCCGAGCGGTTGTGGTCCGCGCCGCGGGCGTTCACGGCCAGCCCCAGGGCCATCGAGTGCAGGGTCCGGGGCTCGTAGCCGGGCATCTCGAGGCCCTTCACATGCGGGGCGAAGGACCCGGAGCCGGACCCGACCGTTTCCGCGGCCGCCCTGGACCCGTTTCCCAGGAGAATGCCCAGTTCGGTGGCCCGGTCGCCGATCTCGTCCAGGACGCGGAGCAGCGCCCCCGCGTCGCCGAAGCGCAGCCACGGGGCGTCGATCAGGCCCCGCTGGGCGCACTCCATCGCCCAGGCGATCGTCCCGCCCGCCGAGATCGTGTCGATGCCGAGGTCGTCGCACCGGGCGCTCGCGGCCAGCACCGCCCCGGGGTCGCTGACGCCGCACATCGGGCCGAGGGCGAACACGTTCTCGTATTCGACCCGGGCCTTCTTGCCGCGGCCGACCCGGTAGATGTGCTCGCAGCCGATCGTGCAGGACGCGCACCCGCTGCGGGCGACCTTGCGCATGCCCGCGATCTCGCCGGGCTCGGACCCGGCTTCGGCTTCCGGCTCGGCCGGCTGCTCCGCGAGGTCCGGGGCTCCCTCGAACGAGGAGGCCTGGAAGTTCCGCGTCGGCAGCGTGGAGATCGCGTTGAACGTGAGCAGGTTGGCCAGCGTGCCGAGCTCCCGGTATTTCTCGGTCGCGGGGCCGAACGACCGCTCCCGCAGGTCCCTGGCCGCCCGCAGTACCCCGGCCGGATCGGCGGTCGCGACCCTGGCCGACGCGCGGACGGCGACGGCCTTGAGGTTCTTGGCCCCCATGACCGTGCCCAGCCCGCCGCGCCCGGCGTGCCGCCCGTCGTGCGAGATCGTCGCGTACCGGACCCCGGGCTCGCCGGAAGGACCCCGCTCGCCCGCCGGGCCGATCGCGGCGACGCGCCAGCCGCGCCCGAGTTCCTCCCGCACGGCGGCGTCGGTCTCGGCCGCCGTCCGGCCCGCCAGGTGAGTGGCATCGGCGATCCGGGTGGCCGGGCCGTCGATGATCAGCGTGGACAGGCGCGGCGCCCGGCCGCGGATGGCGATCGCGTCATGGCCGGTGAGCTTCCCGGAGATCGCGAACTGGCTGGAGGCGAGGGCGTCGGTCAGCATCCCGGTGAGCGGCGACTTCGCGACGACGGCGAATTTCGCGCTCGTGGTGAGCGGCGTGCCGACGAGGGGAGAGAACGTGAACGCCAGCACCGCGTCCGGCCCGAGCGGGTCGGCGCCGGGAGGCCCGAGCCGGTGCAGCAGCCACGTCCCGAGCCCGGCCCCGCCGAGGTAGGCCCGCAGGACCGGCTCACCGATCTCCAGCGTCTGGCTCGTGCCGTCGGCCGCGTCCACGACGAGGGCCCGTCCGAAGTACCCGCCCGGAGGCATCGCGGTCACCCGCCGGCGTCGGCGGACAGGAAGAACAGCGTGTCGCCCGCCGCGAGCGGCACCTCCGGGTCACGGGTGATCTGGTCGCCGTTCAGCGCGGCGGTCACGTGGCGGTCGAAGACGAGGCCGATCGCGCCGGCGGCCTCGCCGACGGTGGCGGCCCGTACGGCGAACGGAGAGCCCGGCCCGTCCAGGCCGCCGGCCTTCGCGGCCGACTTCGCGACCGTGCCGAACAGCTGGACGCTGATCCTGGGGGCCCGGCGGGTACGGGCCGCGTCGTAGTCCTCGGGAGTGTTGACGTTCACCACCGAGTCGAGGTCCGGGTCGAGGGCGTCCAGCACGGGGTCCGAGAGCAGGGCGTCGTCGTCGAGCTGGGCCACCGCGCACTGCTCGAAGAGGAACGCGGGCTTCAGCCGGTCCTCCTTCACCAGGCGCTCGGCCGCCTCCGCCAGCGTCACCCGGTACGCGGCGGCCAGGGGCTGCCTGTAGCCGCGGGCGAAGGGCAGCGCGACGTCGGTTGCCTCGTCTTCCTCCAGGGTCCGCAGGACCCGCCGGACGAAGGCCGGGTGCAGGAAGGGCATGTCCGTGGAGGTGATGAACGCGATGTCGGCCTCCCCGCGCAGCGCGGCGAGCCCGGCGGCGATGCCCTGCACGGGCCCTCTGCCCTCGCGGGGGTCATCGACCACGGTCACGGAACCGGGCAGTTCCGGCAGCGGCTGCCCGGCGGCCCGCACCACGACGACCCGTCCGCCGGTCACGCGGCCCAGGATGCCCGTGGTCCGGCGCAGCAGCGTGGACCCGTGCCATTCCAGGGCCGCCTTGGGCGTGCCCATCCGTGAGGACCGCCCGCCCGCCAGTACCACGCCCGCGAAACTCGGCATGCCTCCCATCCTAAGCCGTGGCTCGGCGATTCTAAGATTGTCTACTGTAGACAATACTCTGGACGGGGCCGGTTCCCGGGGCGTAGCCTCCGTCCCAGAGATCCCTTAAGGGGAAGGTGCGCTCTATGAGCAAGCAGGCGCCGGGCAAGCAGGTCCGGCTGACCCAGCCACTGGTCCGGGACAACGGTGAACTCCGGCCAGCCACCTGGGACGAGGCCCTGGACCGGGCGGCGGCCGGGTTCGCCCGGGCCCGGGACGCGGACGCGACGAAGTCGTTCGGGATGTTCAGCTGTTCCAAGGCGACGAACGAGATGAACTACGCGGCCCAGAAGTTCGTCCGCCAGGTCATGGGAAGCAACAACATCGACTCGTGCAACCGCACTTGACACGCCCCTAGCGTCGTCGGTCTGGCGACGGTGTTCGGAGCCGGTGGCGGCACCAGCTCCTACCGGGAGGCGGAAGAAGCCGACCTCCTGGTCCTATGGGGTTCGAACGCGCGGGAAGCCCACCCGATCTTCTTCCACCATGTGCTCAAGGGCCTGAAGAACGGCGCCCGGATGTACGCGGTGGACCCGAGGCGCACCTCCAGCGCCCAGTGGGCCGACACCTGGCTCGGCATCCACGTCGGGAGCGACATCTGCCTGGCCAACGCCATCGGCAACGAGATCATCAACGCCGGCCTGGTCAACGAGGAGTTCATCAAGCGCGCCACGGAGAACTTCGAGGCGTACAGGACGGCCGTCGCCCCGTACACGCTGGAAAGGGCCGAGCGCGAGACCGGGGTCCCGCGTGACGTCATCCGGCAGCTCGCCCACGACTACGCCCGGGCCGACCGGGCCCAGATCTGCTGGACCCTCGGCATCACCGAGCACCACAACGCGGCCGACAACGTCCTCGCCCTGATCAACCTGTCCCTGCTCACCGGGCACGTCGGCCGGTACGGCTCGGGCCTGGTCCCGCTCCGCGGGCAGAACAACGTCCAGGGCGGCGGCGACATGGGCGCCATCCCGAACAAGCTGACCGGGTTCCAGGACGTCGAGACCGACATGGCGGCCCGGGCCCGGTTCGAGGCCGCCTACGACATGAAGCTCCCGCCGAAGAAGGGACTGCACCTGTCCCAGATGTTCGAGGCCATGGAGGAAGGCGAACTCACCACGGCCTACATCATCGGCGAGAACCCGATGCGGTCCGAGGCCGACACCGCCCGGACCCGCAAGAACCTGGAGAACCTCGAGCACCTGGTCGTGCAGGACATCTTCCTGACCGACACGGCCAAGGCCGCCGACGTGGTCCTGCCGGGCACGGCCGCCTGGTGCGAGGCCGAGGGCACCGTCACCAACAGCGAGCGCCGGGTCCAGCGGACCCGCAAGGCCCTCGAGCCGCCGGGCCAGGCCCGCGACGACATCGAGATCATCGCGGAACTGGCCAAGCGCCTCGGCACCGACTGGGCCGGCGCCGACGGGAAACAGCCGTCGGCCGAGGACCTGTGGAACGAACTGCGGACCCTGTCGCCCATGCATACCGGCATGAGCTATGCCGCCCTCGAGGAAAAGGGCGGCATCCAGTGGCCCTGTCCCGAAGACGGGCACCCGGGGACCCTGTTCCTGCACGCGCGGCTCTGGGAGACCGACCCGGCCAAGCGCGGCAACCCGGCACCGTTCGTCCCGGTCGAGCAGGAGGACCCG
This sequence comes from Streptosporangiales bacterium, assembly GCA_009784565.1. GTDB lineage: Bacteria > Actinomycetota > Actinomycetes > Streptosporangiales > Streptosporangiaceae > Trebonia. Next base: position 6,002 of record WRBL01000101.1, read on the forward strand.
CTCGACGAACTGTCGCCCGAGTTCCCGTTGCGCCTGACCACCGGCCGCCGCCTGGAGTCCTACAACACCGGGGCGCAGACCGGCGGCTACACCACCCCGCTGCGGCACAAGGAGACGATCAACCTGTCCCCGGAGGACGCGACCCGGCTGGGAGTCCTCGAGGACGAGGTCGTCCGGATCGCCTCGCGCCGGGGCGAAGTGACCGCGCCCGTGCACATCGACCGGGTCATGCGGGAAGGGCTCGCGTTCATGACCCTGCACTTCCCGGAGGAAGTCGAGACCAACATCCTCACCCTCGACACCTGGGACCCCAAGTCCGGGACCTCCGAGTTCAAGGCCACCGCTATCCAGGTCAGCAAGATTGAGACGGTGAGTTAGTGGACCTGAAGCTCAGCGCCGAGCAGAAGGCGACCGCGGCCGAGAAGGCGGCGGTGGACAAGGTCATCGGCCCGTCCGAGACCGGCTGGGACGGAGGCGAGCGGCAGGCCCGCGACGCCCACGTCGCGTTCGGCGGGCACGCGGCCCGCTCCCGGCGGCACCTGCTGATCGGCGTCCTGCACGCGATCCAGGAGGCGGCCGGCTGGATCAGTCCCGGGGCGCTCGACTACGCCTGCGAGCGCCTCACCGTCCCGCCCGCCGAAGCCTACGGCGTCGCCTCGTTCTACGCCCTGTTCCGCACCGCCCCCTCGCCCGGCGCCGTCGTCCACGTCTGCGACGACATCGCCTGCCAGGTCAACGGCGCGGAAGACCTGTGCGAACGGATGAAACGCCGCTTCGGCGACGCCGGCACCGAAGCGGCCTTCGACGGGTCGGGCGTCACCTGGCAGCGCAGTCCGTGCCTGGGACAGTGCGACCGGGGCTCGGCCGCCCTGATCCAGCGGGCGGGCGGCCAGCCCGCGCGCGTCCAGATCGCGCCGGCGGACCCGGAAAAGATCTGGTCTTACCTAACGGATCCCCAGTCACAGGGGACGCCAGCGGAACCAACGATCCGTTCCGAAGAAGAAGGCGCGGACGGCCCCGGGCCCGCACCCCGGCTGCTCACCCGCGTGGGCGCGGTCGATCCGGAGTCTCTCGGGTCCTACCGGGCGGCCGGCGGGTACCAGATGCTGCGCCGCGCCGCCGGGCTGGGACGCCACGGCACCCTGCGCGAGGTCAAGGAGGCCAAGCTGCTCGGGCGGGGCGGCGCCGCCTTCCCGACCCACATCAAGTGGGACGCCGTCGCCAGCAACCCCGTCCGGCCGCACTACGTCGTCTGCAACGCCGACGAATCCGAACCCGGGACGTTCAAGGACCGGGTCCTCATGGAACGGGACCCCTACGCCCTGGTCGAGGCGCTGACCATCATGGGCTACGCCTGCGGGGCGGAACAGGGATACATCTACATCCGGGGCGAGTACCCGCTCGCCGAGTCCCGGCTGGCGCACGCCATCGAGACCGCGCGGGCCCAGGGATTCCTGGGCGGCGACGTGATGGGCGAGGGATTCGCCTTCGACATCGAGATCCGGCGCGGCGCCGGGGCCTACATCGCCGGCGAGGAGACCGCCCTCATCAACTCCCTCGAGGGCCGGCGGGCCGAACCGCGCAACAAGCCGCCGTTCCCCGCGCAGAACGGGCTGTTCGGCAAGCCGACCGCGGTGAACAACGTGGAGACGCTGCTGTCGCTGCTGGAGATCCTGCGGATCGGCGGCCCCGCCTACGAGGCGACGGGGACGGAGAACTCCTCCGGGTCGCGGCTGTGGTGCCTGTCCGGGTGCGTTTCGTCGCCGGGACTGTATGAGTACGAGTTCGGGGCCACGCTGCGCGAGGTCATCGACGGCGCCGGGGGAGTGCGGGACGGCAGATCCCTGCAGGCCGTGCTGCTCGGCGGGGCGGCCGGAGCGTTCGTCGGGCCGGACTCGCTCGACCTGCCGCTCACGTTCGAGGACGCCAGGGCCGCCGGGGCGACCCTCGGCTCGGGCGTCGTGCTCGTCCTCGACGACACGGTGGACCTGGCCAGCCTGCTGCGCCGGATCACCCAGTTCTTCCGCGACGAGTCCTGCGGGCAGTGCGTGCCCTGCCGGGTCGGGACCGTGCGCCAGGAAGAACTGTTCGCGCGGGTGGCGTCCGGGACGCCCTTCTCCGCCGAACGGGACCTGTTCGCCGACATCGCGTCCGTCACCCGCGACGCCTCGATCTGCGGGCTCGGCCAGACCGCGGTGTCGGCCGTCGACTCAGCCGTCAAACTCGGCCTCATTCCGGGAGCGTCATCATGACCGCGGTGTTTCTCGAGACCCCCAAGCGCCTCGTCGATGTCGAGATCGACGGGCGGACCGTCCGCGTCCCCGAGGGGGCGACGCTGCTGGAGGCGTGCCGGTCGGCCGGCATCGACACGCCGACGCTCTGCTACCTGGAGAACCTGACCCCGGTGAACGTGTGCCGGGTCTGCGTCGTCGAGGTCGAGGGCTCGCGGACCCTGGTGCCGTCCTGCTCGCGGGCGGCCGAGACCGGGATGAAGGTGCATACCGACTCCGAACGGGTCCGGACCAGCCGGAAGATGGTCCTGGAATTCCTGTCGTCCTCGGCCGACCTGTCGCTGGCGTCCGCGGACGTGCAGCGGTGGATCGCCGAGTACGGGGCCGACCCGTCCCGGTACGGCGACCCCGAGCCCCCGCACGCGGCCGGCGCGCGGGACGCCACCCGGCCCGGCGAGCACGAGGCCGCCACCGACGGCGCGGAGGCGGCGACGGTGCATCAGCCGGTGAAGTACGACAACGACAGCTACGTCCGCGACTACTCCCGCTGCATCCTCTGCTACAAGTGCGTGGAAGCCTGCGGCGAGGACGCGCAGAACACGTTCGCCATCGCCCTCGCCGGCCGGGGCTTCGACGCCCGCATCTCCACCGAGTTCGACGTCACCCTGCCCGACTCGGCCTGCGTGTACTGCGGCAACTGCATCGGGGTCTGCCCGACCGACGCCCTCATGCCCGCCAGCGAGTACCACATGCGGCAGGAGGGGACCTGGGACGAGTCGCAGCAGACCGTCACGTCGACCGTCTGCCCGTACTGCGGCGTCGGCTGCAACGTGGACCTGCACGTCCAGGACAACACCATCGTCAAGGTGACCTCCCCGCTCGAATCCGAGGTCACCCACGGCCACCTCTGCGTCAAGGGCCGCTTCGGCTACGAGTTCGTCCAGAACCGTCCCGACGAGCAGTAGCCGCGCGCCCCTCCCGTAACCTGGGAACATGGCTTCTCCCGCGCCGCTGTCCGGGTTCACCGTCGCCGTGACGGCTGAGCGGCGCGCCGAGGAGATCGGCGGGGCGTTCCAGCGGCGCGGGGCGACGGTCGTGTACGCGCCCGCGCTGCGGATCGTCCCGCTCGCCGACGACACCGAACTGCGCGAGGCGACGTCGGCGCTGGTCGCCGAGCCGCCGGACACGGTGGTGGTCACGACCGGCGTCGGGTTCCGGGGCTGGATCGGGGCGGCCGAGGACTGGGGACTGGCCGGCCGGCTCCGCTCGGCCTTCGCGGAGGCGAACCTGCTGGCCCGCGGTCCGAAGGCCACCGGCGCCATCCGGGGCGCCGGCCTGCGGGAGGCCTGGTCCCCGGAATCGGAATCGTCGGCCGAGGTGCTGAGCCACCTGCTGTCGGAGGGTTCACTGCGTGGCCGCCGCATCGCGGTGCAGTTGCACGGCGAACCGCTGAGCGACTTCACCGGGGCGCTGCGCCAGGCCGGGGCGGCGGTGGTCCCCGTGCCGGTCTACCGGTGGACGGCCCCGGAAGACCTGGGCCCGCTCGACCGCCTCCTGGACGCGATCGCCGCCGGCACGGTCGACGCCGTCACCTTCACCAGCGCCCAGGCCGCGGCCGGCCTGCTGCGCCGGGCCCGTGACCTGGGCTCGGAGGCGGCGCTGGTCGACGCGCTGAAGGGCCGCGTGGCGGCGGCCTGCGTCGGGCCCATGACGGCCGGGCCGCTGCTCGACGCCGGGGCGGACGCCACCTGGCCCGAGCGCTACCGGGTCGGCGCGCTGGTCCGGCACGTCACCGAGGTGCTGACGGGGCAGTAGCCGCACCAGTCCCCGGGAACTTCGCGAACCGTCACCAGGCGCCGGCGTCAGGCAATACCGTGGTTTCATGCCGCAGCTGCTGTCGCTCCCGGAGCTCGCCGAGGCCGCGCTGGCCGCCGCGCCCCTGGCCCGGGCGTGCAGGCTCGCGGCCTGGGTCGGCGACGGACGCGAGCTCACCGGGACCGGCGTGCTGCGCCCGGCGGCCGCGCTCGAGGCCTGCGCCGAGGCCGGCATCGAGCTTCCCCCGGGTACTTCCCGGCTGCGCAGTGCCCGGGACGTGGAGGACCTTCACCGGGCCTGGGAGGCCGCGGTCGAGACGGGCCTGGTCACGGTCGTGGCCGGCCAGGCCTGGGCGGCGGCCGACGCGCCCGGGCTGGCCGAGGCGGCGGCGAAGATCGCCGAGACGGGCGAGGCGGGCCCGATGACCCCGGAATTCTCCGAACGGATCATCACCGCCTGGCTCCGTGCCGCCGCTCTCCCCATGGGGGTTCCGGAAGACCCGTGCATGATCTGCCTGGCGGTGCTGCACGAGCTGGGCCAGGCCGGCCGGCCGTCCGGCATGCCCGGTCTCATCCAGGCGGCGGCGGACGCGGCCGCCGGCACCGGGGGCATCGCGTTCGGGCCGCCCGATCCCGGCGGCGTCTGCCCGGGCTGCGGAGAGGTCCACGAGCCCGACGAACTCATCGAACTGCTCGCCGGCCTGGCCGGGGACTCCGATGGCGACGTGGCCGACCACGCGCTGACCTCGGTGGCGCTGCTGGTGCAGTACGGGGCGGCCGTCACCGGGCCGGGCACGACCGTCGGGGGTACCGTCTGCCTCACCACCCTCGGGGAACTCCTGGCCGACCGGATCATGGCCGGCCTGGAACCCGACCCCGCGATGTCGGCGGCCGACGCGGCGCAGCTGGTCTCGGTGCTGCCCGGCCGGCTGGCGGAGGCCGCCATCGAGCCGTGGCTGGCCGTCCGGGTCCCCGACGGCGCGGTGCGCGAGCTTCTCGCCGCGGCCGAGCGGGGCGACCCCGTGACGCGGGGCTCCGCCCTGGCCCTGGCCCGGAAACAGGATCCCCACGGCCGCGCGGCCTGGCGGGAGCAGGCGCGAAAGCCCGGCTTCGGGGCCTACGCCCGGCAGTGGCTGATCTCCCGGGGCGAGCCCGTGGTGGCCGACGAGCGGGACGACGCCTGGCTGCTGGTGGAGTCCATCACCCAGGTCGGGGTGGTGGCCCCGGCGGAGGTGGTCTCCGCGGTTCTCGGTTCCGCGGTGCGGTCGGAACCGGAATCGGAGACCGATGACGTGCTCGCCGGCATTGAGCGCTGCGGTCATCCGGCGGCCGCCGACGTGGCGCACCTGATGCGGGACGCGACGAGCTGAGGCTTGCCGGAAATGCGCTAAACATGTCAAGCGTATCCGCTTGACATAGTAATTCTGCTAGGTAAAGTTAGCGTCGTTATCCGCCGTTTGCCTAATTTCTTGAAACGTGCCAGGGGGTACGAGAATGCCTATCGTCGGGGAAGAGTTCCAGGATCAGGTGCTGTCCGTTGTCCGCCGGGGCAACACGATCGCGCTCGACGCGATCAGGACGGCCGCGACGGCCGAGACCGTGGCGAAGTTCATCCCGGTCATCAATGCCATCCCGGTCCCGAAACTGCCCGCGTCCGTCGGCGCTCAGATTCCCCCGGCCTCTGACGTGGTGGATTCCGCCTTTTTCTTCGCGCAGCGCCTGCTGGACGAGGAGCGGATCTTCGCCCGCGAGGCTGTGAAGGCCGCCTCGGCCTTCAGCCTGGTGGCGGTCCCGGAGAAGCCGGCGATCTCCGACAAGCACGATAAGCATGACAAGAACGGCAAGCGCGACAAGGCGGAGAAGCCCGAGAAGGCGGAGAAGCCCGAGAAGCACGGCCTGTTCGGGAAGTAGATGACTTCCCGGCCGCGTATTGCGGAAACGGGGCCGGGTCGCAGGTGCGCGGTGGTGCCGGGGGAGACTCCGGTGCCACCGCGCACTATATTGAGCACGGAGGTGGTGTGCCGTGCCTGACCAGGACGAAGAGTCGCGGGACACATGGGAGACGCAGCGCTTGTCATTGGGCGCCTTTATCCGGGACCAGCGGAAGCGGGCCAACCTGTCCCTGCGGCAGCTGGCCGAGCTGACGAGCTTGTCCAACCCGTACCTGAGCCAGATCGAGCGGGGCCTGCACCAGCCGTCGGTGCGGGTGCTGAAGGCGATCTCCGACGCGCTGAACGTGTCGGCGGAGACCCTGCTCTCCCAGGCCGGGCTGATCGACTCCCTCGCCGGCACCCGCGGCGACTCCAGGAAGTCCGGCGGCGAGGACGACGACGATGCCGGCGGGCCCGATGTCGAGGCGGCCATCCGCGCCGACAAGCGCCTGTCCGATGATCAGAAGACCGCCCTCATCGGCGTCTACCGCACGATGCTCGGCTAGCCGCCCGGGCCGCGGCTCAGCGGACGAGGCGGGAGCAGGGGACCGTGATGCGGTACAGGCCGTGGCGGCCGGTCCACTCCGGGAGCACGATGCTCGGGTGCCGGTCGCAGTGGCGCAGTTCCCGCGTCGCGATCGGCTTCCACGCGCCGCCTGACGTCCGCTGGGTCTGGTAGCTGTAGTCGGTCACCCAGGCCGGGACGAGCACGGCCGCCAGGACCGCGAGCGCGGTCGCCGTGGCGGCGGCTCGCGGCCCGGGCCGGCCGGCCAGGCCGGACAGCGCCCGCCGGATTCCCCCCTCCCGCCGGGCGAGCGCGTCCGCGCCGGCGATCAGGGACGCGTAGATCAGGATGAGGGGAAGCGCGGAGTACCGGGACGCCGCCTCGAAGCTCACGGGGTGCTCGTACGGTGCCTGCCGCACGACGTACCCGGTGATGTACGCGGAGCCGACGGTGTAGACGAAGCCCATCACGACCGCCAGCGGGATGAGGACCCGCGCCTGCCGGCCGCCCGGCAGCCAGGCGAGCGCCAGCAGCCCCAGGAGCAGCGTCCCGCACAGCAGCGTCGCCCCGACGGTCCCCGTCGCCCGCACCAGGTCCCACGACAGATGCCAGCCGAAGGCCCGCAGCACCACGGTCTGCGTCCAGTAGCCCGCCGCCGCGACGATCGTGGTCGGCGCGCTCGCCCGCTGGCCGGGCGGCGCCAGCGCCATCGCGTACAGCTGGAGCGGCCACCCCAGCAGCCATCCGGCGGTGACCCAGTGGTCCCGGAGCGACCCCGGCCACCGGAAGGGCCGCAGCACCAGCACCCGGACCGCCAGCAGCGGCGCGAAGATGGCGGCCAGCGGCGACGACGCCACCGTGCCGAACGCGACCGCGGCCGAGGCCAGCTTCCCGGGCCGGGACTCCGGACGCCACAGCACCGCCCAGAACAGGGCGACCATCAGGTACCACGGGGTGTTCACGCCGTTGTCCGCGAGTTCCAGCGGCGCGATCGGCAGCAGGACCAGGCAGAGCGCGAGCACCGCCCGCAGCGCCCGGGAACGGATGTACCCGGAGCTGGCGTGGTAGACGAACAGCGCGCACCCCGCGGCGATCAGCGCCCCGGCCCAGGCGAACAGGGCCGCCGCCCAGGTCAGCGGCAGCAGCGACACGGCCTGCGCCAGCATCCGCGGCAGCAGCTGCAGGTAGCCGTTGTAGGGGACGATCAGGTCCCACGGATGGTTCAGGGCCTGCACGAGGAAAATGCCGCGATCCTCGGCGTATACGCTGTTCCAGGACGGCAGGCCGGTGACCCGGTACAGGAGCACGACGGCGAGCAGCACGACGGCCGCGGCCTGACCCGCGGCAGAGGCTCGCCGTCGGCCCGGGCCGCCGGCCGGCGACGCCCGTGGAAAAAGGTCCGTTCCGCAAGGGAATGACCGCAACGCGTAGAGCACGGCCCCACTATGCATGCGCGCCCGCCCAGCTCGAAGGCCGTTAATCAGAACTTTGGAGGATGCGCGGGTCAATACACTGGCCCCGCCGCCTGCCACCCCCGGAGGTAGAAGATGCCCGCCATCGCCAAGCGCGCCACCCGGCTCAGTGACGGGCGGGAGCTCATCTACTTCGATGACGCCGACACGAAACTGCCGCCGGACCGCCCGCGCGACCCGCGTCCCGCGGAGCCCCGTCCCCCCGTGCCGGAGCTTCGCCTGGACCCGCTGACGGGAGAGTGGATCTCCGTGGCGACGGCCCGGCAGAACCGCGCCTTCCTGCCTCCCGCGGACCTGGACCCCCTCGCGCCGTCGCGGCCGGGACGCCCCACTGAGGTTCCCGGCGAGTATGACGTGGCCGTCTTCGAGAACCGGTCGCCGTCGTTCGGCCCCGCCGTGGCGCCCGACGGCGCCGGCCCGGGAGCCGACGCGGACCCGGGCATCGGCCTCGGCCGCTACCGGACCGGGTACGGCCGCTGCGAGGTGGTGTGCTTCGACCCGCGGCACGAGGGCTCCTGGGCGGACCTGACCCCGTCGCGCGCCAGGACCATCGTCGAGGCGTGGGCCGACCGCACCGAGAACCTGTCGAAGCTGCCCGGCGTCGGCCAGGTGTACGTCTTCGAGAACCGGGGCCGTGAGATCGGAGTGACCCTCCACCACCCGCACGGCCAGATCTACGCCTACCCCTACGTCACCCCGCGCACCCGGCGGCTGCTTCAGTCGATCGATGAGTACGGCCCGTCCCTGATGGGCGACCTGCTGGCCTTCGAGCAGGGCTCTTCCCGGGTCCTGATCAAGGGAGAGCACTTCACGGTCTTCGTGCCGTTCGCGGCCCGCTGGCCGGTCGAGGTCCACATGCTCGCGCACCGGCCCGTGCCGGACCTGGCCGCGACCACCGGCGCCGAGCGCGACGAGATCGCCCGGCTCTACCGCCGGATCACCCGGGCGTTCGACCAGCTGTACGACACCCCGACCCCGTACATCGGGGCCTGGCACCAGGCCCCGGTCGGCACCGGCCGCGACGTCGTCCGGCTCATGCTCCAGGTCACCTCGCCCCGCCGCGCGGCGGACAAGCTGAAATACCTGGCCGGGTCGGAAACGGGCATGGGCGCATTCATCGGCGATATTTCCCCGGAGGATTCCGCCGAACGAATCAGAACGGCCCTGGACGCCGTCGGGGAATGACAAAGGAAAGCATCTTTATCCGTGACTGTCACAGATGAATCCCTGGTCACCGCGGTTACGCGGCGTTTCTCCTCGGCCTTTGGCGCCGCGCCCGCCGGCGTCTGGTCCGCCCCGGGCCGGGTGAACCTGATCGGGGAGCACACCGACTACAACGAGGGCTTCGTGCTGCCGTTCGCGATCGGGGCCCGCACCGCGGTGGCCGCCGCCCGTCGCGACGACGGCGTCCTCCGCGTCTCGTCCGCGCAGTACCCGGACGAGATCGTCACGGTTCCGCTGTCCGGGGCCGTGCCCGGCGCCGTGTCGGGCTGGGCTGCCTATCCCGTCGGCGTCGCCTGGGCCCTGGGCGTCCGGGCCCGGGGCCAGGGGAACGGCCTCCCCGGACCGGACCAGCGGTCCGGGATCAGCCTCTGCATCGACTCCCGGGTCCCCGAAGGGGCCGGGCTGTCCTCCTCCGCCGCGCTGGAATGCGCGGTCGCCTCCGCGCTGAACGACCTGTGGGGGACCGGGGCGGGCCGGACCGAACTGGCCCGGGCCTGCCAGCGGGCCGAGAACGAGGCGGTCGGTGCCCCGACCGGGATCATGGACCAGTACGCGTCCTTGTTCGGGGAGGACGGCGGGGCCGTCTTCCTGGACTGCCGGACCGTCACGGGGGAGAGCGTGCCGCTTGACCTCGCCGGGGCCGGGCTGACGATCCTGCTGGCCGACACCGGGGAACGGCACGTCAACTCCGACGGCGGCTACGCGAGCCGCCGGGCCTCCTGCGAGCGCGCGGCCCGCGCCCTCGGCGTCCCCGCCCTCCGCGACGCCACCCTCGCCGGCCTGGACCGTGCGGGCACGGCGCTCGACGACGAGACGCTCCGGCGGGCCCGGCACATCATCACCGAGAACGAGCGGGTCACCGAGACGGTCCGGGCCCTGCGGGCCGGTGCCCTGGCCGGCGATCCCGGTGAAGTGGGGCGGCTGCTCACCGCCTCGCACGCGTCGATGCGGGACGACTTCGAGATCACCACGCCGGCCCTGGACCTGGCGGCCGCGACGGCGATCGGGGCCGGGGCGTTCGGGGCCCGGATGACCGGCGGCGGATTCGGCGGCTCGGTGCTCGTCCTGGTCGATTCGCGGCGTTCAGAAACGGTCGGCGACGCCATTACCGGGGCTTTTGCCAAGGCGGGTCTCACCGTTCCGACGCTACGCTCCGTGACGCCTTCCAGGGGAGCCCGCCGGGACGCGGGGATGTCCTAAAACAATGCGATAACTTCTTGCCTGCGGACCCTCAACTAATGAGGGGACTTTTGTTAGATTACTGGGGGTAACTCACCGTACGCGCGCTCTTATGGCGGCGAATACGTGTCCTGCCGGTGAACTAAACGAGAGGTCCAGGCTTTATGCGGGCATCAACCAGGATCGGGATTGTCGGGTCCGGCTTCGCCGTCGTCGGGAGCGCGGCCCTGGCCGCCCTGGCCCCGAGCGCGGTCGCGTCCAGCGGCTACAACTCCACCGCAGCGGCGGAATCAGGCAGCGTGAACATCGGGGGTACCCCCGCGACGGCTGTGTCGGCCTCAGCCACGCCGTCCAACAGCCCTCAGGCGTCCAGCGTCCCTTCGTCGAGCCTGACGGATGAGCTGAACGGGGGGCTGCAGGGCCTATCAGGCAACGTTCTGAGCAGCAGCCCGGATCTCGTGGCGGTGGAGGCTACCGCCACGTCCAGCGGCCAGTCGTCCGGATGTGCCATTGTCCTCGGATCCAACTGCGACGACGGTGGCACGCCACTCAAGTTCACGCTTGACGCCGGTACGCTCGCGGGGTCCGGCGTCGGGAGCCTGCCTCTCGTGACGGTAATCGTCAACGGGCCGAAGGCATCCTGCTCGGCGGGGCCGGACGGCAGCGGCCTGAACGCCTCCGACGATCAGGGGACTATCACAGCGTCTGTCGCCGGCGGCCAGCCGGTCAGCCTCAGCCCGGGGGATAACCTCTTCGGCGCACTCGGTCTCAGCGACCTTGGCAAGCAGATCAGCATCACTCCGGTCATCGGCCAGGGCCACCACCACATAGGGGGCGGTAAGGCCTCGGCTACCGCCGGCGAGATCGGCCTGGACGGTCCTAGCGGCCCGATCTTCGACGTCAAGGGCGCAACGACGACCTGCGGGCCGAACAACGCGGCCGCCGGATCGGGTTCGCCCGGCAAGCCCGGTTCCCCGGGCGCTCCCGGTGCCCCGGGCGGCAACGGCTCTCCGGGCAGCAACGGGGCCCCGGGGACGAACGGCCTTACCAGCACGTCCGTTCCGAGCAGCACCTCCACGTCGGGTGAGAGCCCGCTGGGCGGCGGGATCCAGACCGACGAGGGCCGCTCCGCTTCCTCGTCCGCGCCCGGCTGGCTGGCGCTGAACGGCAACCTGTGAAATTGCCGGCCTGGGCCACGCGGCGGCCCGCCTGGGCGAACCGGGCGGGCCTGGCCGCGCTGGCCAAGCGCAAGTCGGCCTGGGCCGTGCTCTCGGTGATCGCGGTGGCGGCCGGGGCGACAGCGGGAGTCCTGCTGCTCGCCCCGGCGCACCCGGCCCGCCTGGTTCCGGCCAGGCCCCGGCCCGTGGCGGCACCCAAGACCAACGCACCGGTGAACAAGAAGCCCGAGAAAGGCTTCCGGGTGATCGTGCCCAGCATCGAGGCCGACGCCCCGGTGATCTCGGTCGGGGCCAGCGGCCCGGACGGAGGCGCGCTCGACGTTCCCGCCAGCGTCCACCAGGTCGGCTGGTGGGACGGGATCTGGAAGAACCCGGCGGGCACCAGGGTCCACGAGAAGGTCGCCTACCCGGGCAAGCCCGGGGTGGCGCTGCTGGCCGGCCACATCGACTCGGCCAGCCAGGG
>WRBL01000102.1 GCA_009784565.1 Streptosporangiales bacterium
CTGGACTGGCGGCGGGATCGCCGTCGCCGCGGCGGCGGTCATCGGCTGGCAGGCGCTGGCCTCCAGCCCGGACAGCACGATGACGCTGACCCACGGCGGAATGCCGGGCACCTCGGTTCCCGTCGCTCCCGGGACGGGCGGGCCGACGCGATCCGCGCCCGCGACCCCGAGCCAGTCGCCCGCGGCCAGCCAGTCGCCCATGGCGGCGCCGACCGGGGCGGTGACCTCCGGAACCGGCCCGGAGTCCGGGGCCGGCACTTCGACAGGAGCGGCGTCCGCCGCCGCCGCGCCGCGGCCCACGGCCGCGTCCCGGCCGGCCTCGGTCCCGGCCACGCACGCGCCGTCGCCCGCTCCGGCCCAGACGTCGGCGAAGCCGACGACCCCCGCGCCGCCCTCGTCCAGCCCCCCGGCGACCGCTACCCGGTCCCCGTCGGCCCCGGCCTCGCCCTGAGGGATTGTTTTATTTACCCTTCGGGGCGCGGTTAATTCCAGTAACTTGAAATTAAGCGCGCCCCGACGCCCAATTGTGAGACGCATAATTCGCCGTGCGGGTTCTATATTGACATTACGGGATAAAATGCTCCCGTAATGCTAACTGCCTACCCGCCATTGCTTTCATTTACCGCCGCTTGCTAGCGTGTGGCTGTCTCGCTGTGGGGCGAAGGGAAAGTTATGGGCAAGGCGCGGAAGGCGCTCGAAATTTGCGTCTTCACAGGTACGGCACTCGCCGCCGTTATTCTCGCAAAACCGGCACATGCACAGATCGTGCCTAAGCCTCCGACGGATCTGAGTTATTACGTCCATTCCGGTGATACCGGTGCCACGGCTCAGAAGCTGGGATGCGAACAGGCCAACTTCGACAATTCACGCAACCACGCCAGCTTCGTCATACTGGACTTCGGGGCTCAGCGGCCCAACGGGAAAGGGACCTATCTGCCGGGTTCCACGGTTTTCTGGTCGAACGCCGCGGACGAGAGCTATGCCCTCCACCTCGCCTACGGATACGAGGAGTGCGGACCGCGTCACGTGCTCATCCTGGCGGCCGGGACCAACAACGACGGGGCCGCGACCAACGGGGCCCTGGGCGGGATCTGGGGCGGCCTGGTGCAGGCCGTCGCCCGGCAGGCGAGCGCCCGGGGGTACTCCCACGTCTCGGTTCAGGGCGCCGTGGACGCGGAACCCGGGTTCGGCTCCTTCCGGCATTTCAAGGGATGGGAATGGGGCGACAGATCGGGCCGCGGCTACGTCAGCCGGACGACGGCGCTGCTCGACGATTACGGGTCCGCCGACGGATGCCCGCAGGCGCTGGGCCGGATCGCGAACCTGAAATGCGGGAACGGCTGGAATGTCCCCGACGAGTACAACGCCGTCTGGGGCTGGCCCCCGAACGAGGGGACGCCGGAAATCTATTTCGACGGTTGTCACGGCAGCGCGAACCAGGTCAACCAGTGGGCGAACGTGTCCGCCTACGGGCGGCGCTACCAGCACAAGGGAATGGTCCGGTTCGTCGCTCCGCTCAACCAGGGAAACTGCCTGAACTCGGGGGCGTCCTGGCGGGAATTCCGGGCCGCGCTGGCCCGGGACTCCGTCGCCCAGGTCATGCGGTTCTCCAGCCAGATGATCACCAGGTAGCCGGGGGAGGACCCATGAGGAACATCGCGCGCGGCCGGGCGCGGATCGCGGTCGCGGCCATTGTCCTGGCCGGGACCGCCACGGGCGCGGGCCTGGGCGTGCCGGCCGTCATGGCCGGCACCCGCTCGGCCCCGCGTTCGGCCGCGCCCCGGGACTGGCCCGCCGCCAAGGCGGACCGCATGCGGGCGGAGAACCGCCTGCGCGAGGCCGCGGCCCGCCGTCCCCTGCGACCTCCGCCGGCGCCGCCGGCCGGTCAATCGTCCCGGAAGGGCGGGCGCGGGCCGCTGCCGCAGGCCGCGGGCGGGACGGTCACGGCATCGTCGTCCCAGGCCGGGCTCACGTCCGGGATCGTGGGACTGGCGGCGGGCGGGCCGTTCGGGCCGTCGCAGTTCAGCGGGACGAACCTGTGGAACGGGCCGGTAGGCGGCCGCTGGGAGGTCGTCCAGGCCGGCGGGACCCCGTCCGGCCGGGCGGGCGTGTTCGTCTACAGCCGTTCGCAGGATCCCGCCTCGGGCGAGGCCCCGCGGGTCGCGGGGATCCGCGTGCCGCCGTCCGGGCCGGAAGGCCGGTTCGCCGTCCGCCGGGCCGACGGAGACGTGCTCACCCTGTCGGCGCCGGGGCCGGGCCGGGCGTACCGCTTCAACGTGGTCACCCTTCGGTTCAGCCGCTGAGCCCGCCCCGGGTTCATAGTGACCACTAGAAAAGTGAATCGCCGTACACTAACGTGGCCTCCGAGGAGGCCACCGAATGCCCGTACTCACCTCCAGCCTCGACCTGGCGGACGACACTTACCAGCGCAACCGGCGCACCCAGCTGGACGCCCTGAACGCGCTGAACGAGCAGCTCGACCTTGTCCGGGCCGGCGGCGGGGAACGCTACGTCAGGCGCCATCACGACCGCGGCAAGCTCACCGCCCGCGAGCGCCTGGAATTGCTGCTGGACCGGGATTCGCCGTTCCTGGAACTTTCCCCGCTGGCCGCGTGGGGCACCGACTTCACCGTCGGCGCGTCCATCGTCACCGGGATCGGGGTCATCTCCGGAACCGAGTGCGTGATCATCGCGCACGACCCGACGGTCCGCGGCGGGGCGATGAACCCCTACACGCTCAAGAAGAACCTCCGGGCCCTGGACGTCGCCCGCCAGAACCGGCTCCCGGTCGTCAACCTGGTGGAATCCGGCGGCGCCGACCTGCCGACCCAGTCCGACCTGTTCGTGGACGCGGGCCAGATCTTCCGCAAGCTGACCCAGCTGTCCGCCGACGGGATCCCCACCGTCGCCCTCGTCTTCGGGAACTCCACCGCCGGCGGCGCGTACGTCCCCGGCATGTGCGATTACGCCGTCCTGGTCGACAGCCAGGCCAAGGTCTTCCTCGGCGGGCCGCCCCTGGTGAAGATGGCTACCGGCGAGGACTCCGACGACGAGAGCCTCGGCGGGGCCCGGATGCACTCCGAGATCTCGGGCCTGGGGGATTACTTCGCGGCCGACGAGGTCGACTGCCTGCGCCTGGGCCGCCAGATCGTGGCCGACACCCGCCGCCGCAAGCCGGGGCTGGCTATCGCGGCGAGCGTGACCCCGCCCCGTTACGATCCAGAGGAACTGCTCGGCCTCACCCCGCAGGACTTCCGCGTCCCCGTCGATCCCCGGGAGATCCTGGCCCGGGTCGTGGACGGCTCGGAGTTCAGCGAGTACAAGCCCCGCTACGGCACCAGCCTGGTCACCGGCTGGGCGAGCCTGCACGGCTACCCAGTGGGCGTCCTGGCCAACCACCGCGGCGTCCTGTTCAGCGAGGAAGCCAAGAAGGCGTCCGAGTTCATCCTGCTGGCCAACTCCTCCGACATCCCGCTGATCTTCCTGCAGAACACCACCGGGTACATGGTCGGCGCCTCCTACGAGCAGGGCGGCATCATCAAGGACGGCGCCAAGATGATCAACGCCGTGGCCAACTCGGCCGTCCCGCACATCACCCTGAACATCGGCGCCAGCTTCGGCGCGGGCAACTACGGCATGTCCGGCCGGGCCTACGACCCGCGCTTCATGTTCGCCTGGGTGAACGCGCGCCTGGCGGTGATGGGAGCGGCCCAGCTCGCGGGCGTGCTGTCGATCGTCGGCCGCCAGTCCGCGCAGTCATCCGGCCGCCGGTTCGACGAAGAGGCCGACGACAAGCGCCGGAAGCAGATCGAGGCGCAGATCGAGCGCGAGTCCCACTCGTTCTTCATCAGCGGCAAGCTTTACGACGACGGGGTGATCGACCCCCGCGACACCCGCACCGTCCTGGCCATGGCGCTGTCCGCGGCGCACTGCGCCCCGGTTGAAGGCCGCCGCGGCTTCGGCGTCTTCCGGATGTGAACGGGAATTCACATGACTCGCATCAGCAAGCTTCTCATCGCCAACCGCGGCGAGATCGCCTCCCGCGTCATCCGCACCGCGCGGACCCTGGACATCGCGTCCGTCGCCGTCTTCTCCGATCCCGACGCGAACGCCCCCTACGTCGGCGAGGCCGACGAGGCCGTCCGCCTTCCCGGCGCCAGCCCGGAGGACACCTACCTGCGGGCCGACGCCGTGATCGCCGCCGCCCGGGCCGCGGGCGCCGACGCGGTCCACCCGGGATACGGGTTCCTGTCGGAGAACGCGGACTTCGCGCGGGCGTGCGCCGACGCCGGCCTGGTCTTCGTCGGCCCGCCCCCCGAGGCCATCGCCGCGATGGGCTCCAAGACCCGGGCCAAGGAGATCATGGCGCAGGCCGGGGTGCCCGTCCTGCCCGGGGTGACCATCGCCGACGACGCGGACATTCCCGGCCTGCCGGACCGAACGGATCTTCGCTTCCCCCTCCTGGTCAAGGCGGCCTACGGCGGCGGCGGGCGGGGCATGCGGATCGTCCGCGAGCCGGCGGAACTCGCCGGGGCCGTCACCGCCGCGCGCCGGGAGGCGACGTCGGCCTTCGGCAACGGGACTGTCTTCCTCGAGCGCTTCGTGGAGCGGCCCCGCCACATCGAGGTCCAGATCTTCGCCGACGCCCACGGCAACGTGGTCCACCTCTTCGAGCGGGAATGCTCGATCCAGCGCCGCTACCAGAAGATCATCGAGGAAGCCCCGTCCCCGGCGGTCGACGAGACGCTCCGCGCCGAACTGGGAACCGCGGCCGTGGCCGCGGCCAAGGCGATCGGCTACACCGGGGCCGGCACGGTCGAGTTCGTCCTCGACCAGGCGGGGGAGTTCTTCTTCCTCGAGGTGAATACCCGCCTGCAGGTCGAGCACCCGGTCACCGAGGCCGTGACCGGCCTGGACCTGGTCGCGCTCCAGCTGGCCGTGGCCGAGGGGGAGCCGCTGCCGCCGGAGGCGCTCGGCGCCAGCATCCGCGGCCACGCCATCGAGGCCCGCGTCTACGCCGAGGATCCCGCGAACAGCTACCTCCCCGCCACCGGCACCCTCCGCACGTTCTCCGTGCCCGGGCTTCCCGGCGTCCGGGTCGACGCCGGCGTGCGAGACGGCAGCGAAGTCAGCATCCACTACGACCCCATGCTGGCCAAGGTGATCGCCCACGCCCCCACCCGGTCCGGCGCCGCCCGGCTCCTGGCCCGGGCCCTGGCCACCTCCCGGATCCACGGCGTCGTCACCAACACCGGCCTCCTGGCCGGGATCTTGCGGGAAGAGGAGTTCCTGGCGGGCCGGATCGACACCGGCTACCTGGAACGGCACACTCCCGCGGACCTGGCCGACGACGACCCCCGCCGCGACGAGATCCACGCGGTCGCCGCGGCCCTCGCCGACCAGGCGCTGCGACGGTCCCGGGCCCCGGTGCTGCGGGACGTCCCCTCCGGCTGGCGCAACGTGCCGAGCCAGCCCCAGCGGGTCAGCTACATCACCGGCGGCCGGACGATCGAGGTCGCCTACCGGGTCACCGGGCCCTCCGCCGCCGAGGTCGCCGTCGACGGCGGGGACCCGCTGGAAGTGCGGATCAACGCATGCCGGGAAGACGAGGCCGACCTGGAGATCGGCGGGATCCGCCGTCGTGTCGCCCTGGCCCGGTCGGGCGACGTCCGCTACGCCGACTCCGCGCTCGGCGCGAGCACCCTCGCCGAGGCCCCCCGGTTCCCGGACCCGGAATCAGAAGTGAATTCGGGTTCGCTGACCGCCCCGATGCCGGGGACCGTCGTCCGGGTCGAGGCCGCCGGGGGAAGCCAGGTCGCCGCCGGGCAGGTCCTCGTCGTCCTGGAAGCGATGAAGATGGAACATCCGGTCCGCGCGCCCCGGGACGGAACCCTCGGCCGGGTCGCCGTCACCGCGGGCCAGGCGGTCGACACCGGCGCCGTCCTGGCGGTGCTCGAAGACGAGACGCCCGAAGGGAAGGCATCCGAATGAGCGACGTAGTCACCTACGAGGTCACCAGCGGGGTGGCCTGGCTGACGATCAACCGGCCCGAGGCCCGCAACGCCCTCAGCCGCGCCGTGCGGGACGGCCTGTGGGACGGGGTCCGCGCGTTCAACGACGACGAGACGGCGAAGGTCCTGGTCCTCACCGGCGCGGGTGACAAGGCGTTCTGCGCGGGCGGCGACCTGAAGGAGATGGCGAACGAGGCCCTTCAGCTTCCGTCGGTCGACTTCCTGCCCCAGTTCGGCCGCAACATCGACGTTCCCAAGCCGACGATCGCCGCCGTCAACGGGGTCGCCGCGGCCGGCGGGTTCCTCCTCGCCCAGCAGTGCGACCTGTGCGTGGCCGCGGAGTCGGCCCGGTTCGGGATCACCGAGGCCAAGGTGGGCCGGGGCGCCCCCTGGGCCGCGCCGCTGCCGTGGCTGATCCCGCCGCGCGCCGCGATGGAGATCCTGCTCACGGGCGACCTGATCCCCGCCGCCCGGGCCGAGAGCTTCGGGCTGGTCAACAAGGTCGTCCCGGACGCGTCGCTGCGCGAGGAGGTCCAGGCCCTCGCGCTGCGGATCGCCGGGAACGCCCCGCTGTCGGTGCTCGCGGGCAAGGCGACCGTGCGGCTGATCGCCGAGCATCCCCTGTCGGAGGCCTACGAGCGGGCCGAGCGGATCTGGGAGCCCGCTTACCTGTCCGAGGACGCCCTGGAAGGCCCGGCCGCGTTCCGCGATAAGCGCAAGCCCGTCTGGAAGGGCCGCTGATGGCATCGGGTAACGGCAAGAAGCAACTGGTCGAGGGCCTGACGGCCGACCTGGCGGACGAGACCCGCGACCTGGCGGCCGTCCTGGACGGGCTGCGCGCCGCCGACTGGGACCAGCCCACCCAGGCCGAGGGCTGGAGCATCCGTGACCAGGTCACGCACCTCGCGTTCTTCGACGACGCGGTCGTGGTCTCCCTTCGCGACCCGGACGGGTTCGCGGAACTGCGGGCCGGGCACCAGGCCCTCGGCGATCACTTCCCCGACATCGTCGCCGAACGGCACCGGCACCTGGCCGGGGCCGAGGCGCTGTCCTGGCTCACCCGGTCCCGGGACGAACTGCTGGCCGCGTACCGCGCGGCCGACCCCGCCGGACGGCTGCCCTGGTACGGGCCGGAGATGAGCGTCGCCTCGTCGGTCACCGCCCGGATCATGGAGACGTGGGCCCACGGGCAGGACATTCGCGACACCGTCGGCGCGGCGACGGCCGTCACCCCGCGGCTGCGGCACATCGCGAACCTGGGGGTCCGCACCTTCGGATTCTGTTTCGGGCAGCGCGGCCTGGACGTCCCGTCCGAACCGGTGGGAGTGGAACTGGCCGGACCGGACGGGGACACCTGGACCTGGGGGCCGTCCGGGGCGGCCAACCGGGTCACCGGGGATGCCCTTGACTTCTGCCTGGTCGTCACGCAGCGCCGCGCCGCCGCGGACACCGGGCTCGCCGTGACCGGACCGGTCGCGGAACAATGGATCGCGATCGCGCAGGCGTTCGCCGGGCGGCCGACCGACCCGCCGTCACCCGGCTCGCGGGAAGGGGGCTCACGATGAGACGGCCGGCACGGATCGCCAACGCGTCCGGCTTCTACGGCGACCGCGTCGCCGCCATGCGCGAGGTCATCGAGGGCGGGCCGGTCGACGTCGTCACCGGCGACTACCTGGCCGAGCTGACCATGCTCATCCTGTGGAAGGCCAAGCGGAAGGACCCCGGGGCGGGCTACGCCCGCACCTTCCTCACCCAGCTGGAACAGGTTCTCGGCACCGCCCTCGACCGCGGCGTCAAGATCGTCACCAACGCCGGCGGGCTGAACCCGTCCGGCCTCGCGGCGAAGATCGCCGAACTGGCCGCGGGCCTGGGCCTGGACCCGAAGGTCGCCTGGATCGACGGCGACGACCTGTCCGGCCGCCTCGATGAGCTCTTCGCCGCCGGGCACGACCTCACGCACCTCGACACCGGCCGCCCGCTGCGCGGCTCCGGGATCGAACCGGTCACCGCCAACGCCTACCTCGGCGGCTGGGGCATCACCGCCGCCCTGGAGGCGGGCGCCGACATCGTGGTCACGGGCCGGGTCACGGACGCGTCCCTGGTCACCGGGGCCGCCGCCTGGTGGCACGGCTGGAAGCGCGGCGACTACGACGCCCTGGCGGGCGCGGTCGCCGCCGGGCACGTCATCGAGTGCGGCCCCCAGGCCACCGGCGGCAACTACGGCCCGCCCTCGAAGACGCCGCCGTCCGAGATCACGACCCCGGGCCGCCTCGGATACCCCGTCGCCGAGGTCGCCGCCGACGGCTCCAGCGTCATCACCAAGCACCCCGGCACCGGCGGCATGGTCTCCGCCGGGACCGTCACCTCCCAGCTGCTGTACGAGATCGGCGACCCCGCGTACGCCAACCCGGACGTGACCGCGCACTTCGACACCTGCCAGCTGTCCGGCGACGGGCCGGACCGGGTCCGGATCTCCGGGACCCGCGGCACCGCGCCCGCCGGGAAGCTCAAGGTCGCGGTCAACTGCACGGGCGGGTACCGCAACACGATGACCCTGGTTCTCACCGGCCTGGACATCGAGTCCAAGGCCGCCTCGGCGGAGGCGCAGCTGTTCGACGCGCTCGGCGGCAAGGAACGCTTCGACGACGTGGACGTGCGGCTGCTGCGCTTCGACCGCCCGGACGCCCCGACCAACGCGGAAGCCACCGCCCACCTGCAGATCACGGTGAAGTCCTCCGACCGGGCCCTGGCCGGCCGGACCTTCTCGCGAGCCGCGGTCGAGCTCTACCTGGGCGGGTACGCGGGCTTCCACACGACCACCCCGCCGACCGACGCCAGCGAGTTCGGCGTCTACTGGCCCGCCCTCATCGACGCGGACGCGGTCCCGCACACGGTCCATTTCCCCGGCCAGGCCACGATGGCCATCGCCCCGGTACCAGCCGTCGGCGCGCGGGAGCCGGCGCCGCGGCCCGCGTCGGCGGACGCTCCGAAGCCGGCGGACGCTCCGAAGCCGGCGGCGCGAAGCGTCCGCGGGCCGCTGGGACTCGTGTGCGGGGCCCGTTCGGGGGACAAGGGGGGAAACGCCAACGTCGGGCTCTGGACGCGACGCGACGACGAGTACGCGTGGCTGCGCTCCTACCTCACGGAGGACCGGTTCCGGGCCCTCCTGCCCGAGGCCGCGGACCTGCCGGTCCGGCGCTACGAGCTCGCGAACCTGCGGGCGCTCAACTTCGTCGTGGTCGGCCTCCTGGGCGACGGCGTGGCCTCGTCCACCCGGCCCGACCCGCAGGCCAAGGGACTGGGCGAGTACGTCAGGTCCCGTCACGTGGACCTTCCCGGGGAGTTCGCGCCGTGAGCCGGACCCCGACCGGGCGCGTCCGGGACCCCGAGCGGAAGGAACACATCCTTACCGCCGCCGCCGACCTGGTCGCCCGCAACGGGTTCAACGCCGTGTCGATGGAGGACATCGGAGGCGCGGTCGGGATCACCGCCTCGGCGATCTACCGGCATTACGACAGCAAGACCGCGGTGCTGGTCGCGATGTTCGACCGGGTCATCGACCGCCTGCTGGGCGACGCCCAGCGGATCGCCTCCGGCCGGGGCGACGACCCGAAAGTGACCCTCACGTACCTGATCGACGGCCAGATCGATTTCGTCGCCGGGGACCGGGACGTCGCGATCGTGTACTTCCGGGAGATCGCCAACCTTCCCGAAGCCGACCGGCGCCGCCTCCGCCGCAAGCAGCGCCTCTACCTCGAGGAATGGGTACACCTGGTGACCGAGGCCCGTCCCGGCCTGCCCGACGCCGGCGCCCGGGCCCTCGTCCACTGCGCGATCGGCGCCATCCAGTCCGCCCTGCAGTACACGCCCGACCTGGGCGCCGACGTGCTTCGCGCCCTGCTGCGGGACGCGGCCCTGGCCGTCCTGAACGATTCACCGTCTCGCTCCCTTGTCCTGGAGGACTGATGGATTTCGCCGCCGGCGATGAGGACCGGGCGCTGCGCGCCGCGGTCGCGGATGTCGCCAGGGGCTTCGGCCCCGCCTACTACGCAAGCAAGGCCGAGGCCCGTGAGCCCACCGGGGAACTGTGGGCCGCGCTCGGCAAGAGCGGGTACATCGGCGTCAACATCCCCGAGGCCTACGGAGGCGGGGGCGCGGGCCTGACCGAGCTCGCCGCCGTCTGCGAGGAGACCGCCGCCGAGGGCTGCCCCCTGCTGCTCACCCTCGTCTCCTGCGGCATCAGCGCCGAGGTCATCGCGGAGTACGGCACCGAGGAGCAGAAGCAGGCCTGGCTGCCGAAGATGGCCTCCGGCGACTCCATGGTCGTGTTCGCCATCACCGAGCCCGACGCCGGGTCCAACACCCACCGCCTGGCCACCACCGCGACCCGCGACGGCGACGAGTACGTGCTGAAAGGCCAGAAGTACTACATCTCCGGCGTCGACCAGGCCGACGCGATCCTCGTCGTCGCCCGCACCGGCACCGACCCCAAGGGGCGCGGCCAGCTGTCGCTGTTCTTGGTCGACACCGACGCGGCCGGGCTGACCGCCCAGCCGCTTCCCGTGTCGGTGACCCTCCCGGAACGGCAGTTCACCCTGTTCTTCGACGACGTCCGGATCCCAGCCAGCCGGCTGGTCGGGGCCGAGGGCGACGGGTTCCGCCAGGTCTTCCACGGCCTCAATCCCGAACGGATCACCGGCGCCGCCCTCTGCGTCGGCATCGGCCGGTTCGCTCTGGACAAGGCCGCCAGGTACGCGAGCGAACGCCAGGTCTGGGACGTGCCGGTCGGCGCCCACCAGGGCGTCTCCCACACCCTGGCCGCGGCCAAGATCGAGGTGGAGTCGGCGGCCCTCATGACCGCCAAGGCGGCCTGGCTGCACGACCGCGGAGAGCCCGCCGGGGAGGCGTCCAACATGGCCAAATACCTGGCCGCCGAAGCCGCTCTCGCCGCCGTCGACGCCGCGATCCAGGCCCACGGCGGCAACGGCGTCTCCTCCGAGCACGGCCTGATCCCCCTGTGGGGCCTGGCCCGGCTCCTGCGCATAGCGCCCGTGAGCCGCGAGATGATACTTAACTACGTGGCTCAGCACTCGCTGGGACTGCCGCGCTCCTACTGAGACGGAGAACGACGATGGCGTCGTCAGGGGAAATCCAGCGCAACCTCATCCAGCGGGTCAACGTGGGCGACAGCCTCACCCGGTCCGCGGCGCGGTACCCGGACCGGACCGCGCTGGTTGACGGTGCCCGCAGATTCTCTTACCGAGAGTTCAACAGCCTGGTGAACCGGTTCGCGCACGGGCTCGCGGAGCGCGGGTACACCCGCGGTGACGCCCTGGCCCTGGCCTCGGGGAACAGCGCCGAGTTCCTCGTCACCTACTACGCCTGCGCCAAGCTGGGCGTGGTCTGCGTGCCGGTGAACCTCGGCTGGCGTCCCGACGAGGTCGCCTATGTCCTCGGGCACAGCAAGGCCCGCGGCATCGTCATCGAAGCCCAGCTGCTGCCCGTGCTCGGTGAGACCGTCGCCGCCGCGGACGGCGTCACCGACGTGATCGTGGCCCCCGGGACCGGGGAAGACACGGGCGACCACCTCCCGTTCTCCGGAGTATGCTCCGCGAACGATGCCGAGCCCGACGCCTACGTGGAGGACCGCGACCCGATCAGCTACCTCTACACCAGCGGGACCACGTCGGCGCCGAAGGGCGTCGTCGGCAACCATACGGCGATCTACCTGGAGTCGCTGTCCGTCGCGGTGGAGGCCCGGTACGACGAGAGTGACCGGTTCGTGGCCATGATGCCGATGTTCCACACCGCCCAGCTCAACGCCCAGTGCACGGCGGCGGTCATGGTCGGCGCCGCCACCTATGTCATGCGAAGCTTCGACGCGGGCGCGCTGCTGGACCTGATCGAGACCGAGAGCATCACGCAGATCTTCGGGCTGCCGATGATGTTCCGCGCGATGCTCGACCACCCGTCCATGGCGGACCGGGACGTGTCCAGCCTGCGGCGGGCGCTGTACGCGATGGCGACCATGCCGGAAGCGCAGCTGCGCGAATGCCTGGACACCTTCGGCTGCGACTTCTTCCTGCTGTTCGGCCAGACGGAGATGAGCCCCGTCTCGACGCTGTTCCGCCCGGAGCACCAGCTGTCGCACCCGGGTGCGGTGGGCACGCCGGTCGCCAACGTCCAGGTGGGTATCATGGACGAGACCGGGAAGCTGCTGCCACGGGGCTCCGAGGGGGAGATCGTCTACCGGGGACCGCACACCCTGAGCGAGTACCTCGACAACCCCGGGGCGACGGAGGCCGTGTTCGAACATGGCTGGTTTCACTCCGGGGACGTCGGCCGGGTCGACGACGACGGGATGCTGTGGTTCACCGACCGCCGCAAGGACGTGATCAAGACCGGCGGCGAGAACGTCGCCTCGGTCGAG
The DNA here is from genome assembly GCA_009784565.1 of Streptosporangiales bacterium. Lineage (GTDB taxonomy): Bacteria > Actinomycetota > Actinomycetes > Streptosporangiales > Streptosporangiaceae > Trebonia. The sequence goes on from WRBL01000102.1 coordinate 12,442, forward strand.
GTGGAGAAGGCGATCTACGCCGCGTCGCCCGACGTCGCGGAAGCGGTCGTGGTCGGCCTGCCGCACGAGCGCTGGACCGAGGCCATCACCGCGATCGTCACGCCCCGGCCGGGCGCGGAAGTGAACGCCGGTGAACTTGCCCGTGCTCTCCGGGCTCACCTCGACCCGTACAAGATCCCGAAGGCGATCGTGGTCGCCGGCGAACTCCCGCGCACCTCCACCGGCAAAATCCAGAAGAACGTCCTCCGCTCCCGCTACGCGGGCTTCTACGACGATTCTCCGGAGCGGTAGCCGGAGCAGGCGGCGACGGGCAGGCGCGGGTAACGGGGGAGATCCGGGTTCGTGCAGCGCAGGTAGGCGGTACCCCGGCGGGTCTCGTTGAGCTTGGCATGCACGCAGGTCCGGCAGAGCCCGGCGTTCGCGCCGAGCTTCGCCCACCCGCCGTCGCCCGGCTGGTCCGTCATACCGGTCACCGTATCGTTCCAGGCCGCAGGAATGCGGGCGGGAGCCGGGACGTTCACCTGCGCGTGAAGAGCATCGGTTTTCTGTCGTTCGGGCACTGGAGTGACGCGCCGGGGTCGCAGGTGCGGACCGGGTCCGACGCGCTGCTGCAATCGGTCGACCTGGCCGTCGCGGCCGAGGAACTGGGCGCCGACGGCGCCTACTTCCGCGTGCATCACTTCGCGCGGCAGCTGGCGTCGCCGTTCCCGCTGCTGGCGGCGGCCGGCGCGAAAACCAGCCGCATCGAGCTCGGCACGGCCGTGATCGACATGAGATACGAAAATCCCTTGTACCTTGTCGAAGACGCCGGCGCGGCCGACCTGATCGCGGGCGGGCGGCTCCAGCTCGGCATCAGCCGGGGATCCCCGGAGCAGGTCATCGACGGCTTCCGGTACTTCGGCTACCAGCCGCCCGACGGCCTGAGCGACGCCGACATGGGCCGCGAGCACGCCAAGGTCTTCCTTGAGGCGCTGAAAGGCGAGGGGTTCGCCCAGCCGAACCCGAACCCGATGTTCCCCAACCCGCCCGGCCTGCTGCGCCTCGAACCGCACGCGCCCGGCCTGCGGGAGCGGATCTGGTGGGGCGCCGGATCGCAGAAGACCGCGAAGTGGGCGGCCGAGCAGGGGATGAACCTGCAGAGCAGCACCCTGATCGACAACGAGTCCGACAAGCCGTTCCACGTTCAGCAGGCCGAGCAGATCGCCGCCTACCGCCAGGCGTGGAAGGAAGCCGGCCACGAGCGGGAGCCCCGGATTTCCGTGAGCCGAAGCATCTTCGCCCTGACGAGCGACGAGGACCGCATGTACTTCGGCGCCCGGAGCGAGGACTCCGACCATGTCGGGTTCATCGACGCCCAGACCCAGGCCATCTTCGGCCGGTCGTACTCGGCCGAGCCCGATGTCCTGATCGATCAGCTGGCCAAGGACGAGGCCATCGCGGCGGCCGACACCCTCCTGCTGACCGTGCCCAACCAGCTCGGCGTCGACTACAACGCCCACGTCATCGAGGCCATCCTGACCCACGTCGCCCCGGGCCTGGGCTGGCGCTGAGAGGCGTGCCCGCCAGCGTTACTTCTGGCGGGCGAGCGTCCCGCTGATGACGGTGGCGATAGGCCGGTACGCGGTGAGAAAGCGGGAAATCATGACGGACAAGTGGACCGCGGAAGACATCCCCCGGCAGGACGGGAGGGTAGCGGTCGTCACCGGCGCGAACACCGGCCTGGGGTTCGAGACGGCCAGGGAACTGGCGGCGCACGGCGCCACGGTAGTGCTGGCGGTACGGAACACCGACAAGGGCCGGGCGGCGGCCGAGCGCATCGCCGCGGCCGCCGGGGACGGCGCGCCCGCGCCGACCGTGCAGCGGCTGGACCTGGCGTCGCTTGACTCCGTCCGCGCCGCGGCGTCGGAACTGAAGGCCGCGCACCCGAAGATCGACCTGCTCGTCAACAACGCCGGCCTGATGTGGCCGCCGAAGCAGGTGACCCAGGACGGCTTCGAGGTCCAGTTCGGCACCAACCACCTGGGGCACTTCGCCCTCACCGGCCTGCTGCTCGAGGCGCTGACGCCGGTGCCGGGCTCGAGGATCGTGACCGTGAGCAGCCTCGGGCACCAGATCATGGCCGATATCCACTTCGACGACCTGCAGTGGGAGCGCTCATACGATCGCTTCGCTGCCTACGGCCAGTCGAAGCTGGCGAACCTGATGTTCACCTACGAACTGCAGCGGCGCCTGGCCGCGGCCGGCGCGCCGACGATCGCCGCCGCCGCGCACCCCGGCGGCGCCGCCACGGATCTCGTGCGCCATCAGCCGGCGGTGCTGAGCAGCCTGATGTCCCTAGTGGAAGGACGGCTCGTGCAGAACGCGGAGATGGGCGCGCTCGCGACCCTGCGGGCCGCGACCGATCCCGGCGTCCGGGGCGGCGACTACTACGGCCCGGGCGGCCTGTTCGAGACGCAGGGGCATCCGAAGCTCGTCAAGTCCAGCCCGCGCTCGCACGACGCTAGCGTCCACCAGCGGCTGTGGACGGTCTCGGAAGAACTGACCGGAGTCACGTTCGGAGTCTGACCCTGGCGGGCGGCGCGCTAAGCCTTCCAGACCGTCGGGCCCTTCGGGAAAGTCTCGCCAGGCCGGGTGAGCATGAGCAGGCAGCGTTCGATGCCCAGCTCGAACAGCACGTGCTGATCGAAGCCCTCCCAGGCGGCGCCGCCGCGCTCGGCCTCGACCTGGGCGCGGATCGCCGCACGGAGCGAAGGATCACTGACTTCCCGGACCCGGCCGGTGACGGCGAAGCCGTCGTCTTCGCGGGGCGGCGGCACCGTCTCGCTGTGCAGAGAGTAACGGCCGTCCCGCCGCAGGTCGGCCAGCTTCGGCCCGGGCATGACGACCAGGTGCAGGCCGTGAGCGCCGATGACCGGGCAGACCGGGTGTACTCGCGGCCCGCCGTCGCGGCGCACGGTGGCGAGGAATCCCAGACCCAGTCCGTGCTGGTAGAACTGGGCGCGCCCGGCCGCGGCCAGGTCCGGCTCCCGCCGCTCGAAATCGATCCAGGTGATCATGGAAGGGACGCTAACCGTCTGTCCTTGACATCCTCCGTCAGGGTTGTGGTGGTAAGTTCCGTCTCTGACGCCAGGAGGCCGCATGTCAGAGATTCCGCCGGAAATCGACACGTCTAAGCCGCACCCCGCCCGGATGTACGACTTCATGATCGGGGGCAAGGACCACTTCGCCGCCGATCGCGAGGCGGTGGAGAAGACGGCGGCCGCGGTTCCGGCGGTTCGTATCGCCTCCCGCGAAAACCGCGCCTTCCTGGGCCGTACCGTCCGCTTCCTGGCCTCGGAGGCCGGCGTCCGGCAGTTCCTCGACATCGGGTCCGGGCTCCCGACCGCGAACAACGTTCACGAAATCGCCCAGCGGGCCGCACCGGAATCCCGTGTGGTCTACGCCGACAACGACCGTTGGTCGCTGGGTTGTGTGCATGATTAGTGAAACGGTCGCACCTCGAATCAGACTATGGTGCGGCAGATGGCCCGGAGGGCCCGCATGGAACGCCTGAAGCCCCAAAGCGCTAGTGAGCTTCACGGGCCGAGACCTTCAACGCTCCTACGTGTCTACGTGGCCCTGGGGCGTTCTGCGTGCCACATGCGTCAACGGCGACGCCCGGGACAGTCCGCCCTGAGCGGGATCGCCGCGATTACCGGAAGCGTTGAATATTTGATTTCAGCCAATCCTGATATGTTCGAGGAGGGCGTCCCAATATCAGTTCGGTCAGTCGATGCTGCTCGATAAGCGTTTCCCTGTTCACATCCTGATTCTCGGTGTATGCATCGGCGATAAATAGCGTGACATCTATCATGAGATCCGAATACCCTATGCCGCTCCAATACGAGCGGGCCTCCCCCTTCGACTGAAGCGGCTCAAACGCGACCATCGTATTCAGCGCCTTCGAGAGTTCCTCCAGTCTCTCCCGGGCACTGCTGAAGACGCCGCCGATATCCAGAACTTCCTCATTACGGCCACCCTGCAACAGGACCTTTGCGATAACTTCCGCCACATCCATCTCGTCCATGAAGAGGGTGGCCACATCCGGCCGGTACTCGCGTATGGGACTCCCCGCCCTCACCGTCTCTGCCCAGCGTGCGTTCGTGATCGGGTAGCCCCCGGCGAAAGCGTTTCCGAATAGCCCGGTTGGGCGCACATATGTCCACTCGATACGATGCTTCTTCATTGCTTGCTCGAATGCCAGCCACTGCCACGTCTCGGGCGAGTATTCCGTCTCAAGATCCGATCCGTGAGAGAAGAGAATTACCGCGCGCTTGACGCCGCCTCTAATTATGAGGTTGGCAAGTTCCCGCAGTTTTTCTGGAATGAAACTCACAAGTCCTGCAATGCATATTGCTTCAATTGATCCAAAGGCGGCGGGAGTTATGTCGGGTTCGGTGACCGCGCCGATTACCGTATCCACATTTTGCGGCCAGCCGCCTGCTTCCGATTCGGGGACAAGTGCTCGTACGCGCTTACCCTCACTCAACAACTGCTCAGCCAGATGCCTGACTACCGGTGTAGTCGGCACCGCCCCAGGTGTGTCGTTCGGTGGCATAGCTGTCAGCAGAATCATTGATTCTCCCTATGTGAGATCAGCGCGCGAGCCGAAGCTTATCCCTCATGCGGAGGCGCGATCCTCGGTTGTCTCATCGTCTCGTCCCACTGCGTGGACATGGCCCTACGCGCGTAGGCGTACACGCGCGCGAGGTTGAGGCAACCTTTCTCGCGGCACCCAGGCAGGCCGGTCGGTCTGACATGGTGTGCACAACCCGAGCTACAACGACCCCCTGGTCCTGGCGCATGCCCGGGCACTGCTGGCGAGTTCCCCGGAGGGCCGCACCGCGTACCTCCAGGCGGACCTACGGAACCCCAGGGCGCTCCTGGACGACCCCGCCACCCGCGGCACCCTGGACTTTGACCAGCCGATCGCGCTCATGCTCGTCTCGGTCCTGCATTTCATCGTGGACGAGGACGGCCCTCGGCAGATCATCGAGACGCTGCTCGACGCGCTGCCGCCGGGCAGTTTCCTGGTGGCCTCGCACGTGACCGCGGAGCACATCCCGGCCAGCAGCGCGGCGGCCGGGGGACAGTCCTACCGTGAGGCCCGGATCCCGCTGCAAGAGCGCGACTCGGATACCTTCGCGCAGCTAGCGTTCTCCGGCCTGGACCTGGTCGCCCCGGGAGTGGTGCTCGTGTCGGAATGGCGTCCGGACCAGACCGTGCCGCCTCCGCTGCCCCGCGAAGTGAACATGTACGGGGGAGTCGCGAAGAAGCCGTAGCCCGCCCGTATCGCTGACACCTCGTGTCAGCGATACGGCGCTAGGCTTCGGCGCATGCGAGCGGACCGGCTGCTTTCCCTTGTTCTCCTGCTGCAGGCGCGCGGCCGGACGCCAGCGCACCGGCTGGCGCGCGAACTCGGGGTATCCGTGCGCACCGTGTACCGGGACCTGGACGC
>WRBL01000103.1 GCA_009784565.1 Streptosporangiales bacterium
AGAACCCGAGTACCCGGCAGAAGGCCGAGGACGCTATACGGCAGTACCGTCAGCGCGACTTGAACGACCCGTTCTTCGCCAAGCGGACGCTCGTGCATTTCGCGCTCGATCCGGACCGGGCGTTCATCGCGACCCGGCTGACCGGGGAAAATACCGAGTTTCTTCCGTTCAACGTCGGAAGCGACGGGCCGGGAAATCCGGGCGGGGCGGGGAACCCGAAATCCGTTCGGGATGATGATTACCGGATTTCGTATTTGTGGAATGACATCTGGCAGCGGGATAACTGGCTGGAGATCCTGCAGCGATTCATGCACGTCGAGACCACGGACAAGAGCCGGGCGAAGGCCAATCCGCACACCGCGAAGCGGATCTTTCCGAGGTTCCACCAGTGGCACGCCGTGCAGCGCATGGTTGATGACGCCCGCACCCGGGGGGCCGGGAGCAACTACCTGATCCAGCATTCGGCGGGGTCCGGGAAGTCCAACACGATCGCGTGGCTCGCGCACCGGCTGTCGAACCTCTACGACTCCGGCAATCAGCCGGTCTTTCACAAGGTCTTCGTCATCACCGACCGGAACGTCCTGGACCGGCAGCTGCAGCAGACGATTTTCCAGTTCGACCACACGCCCGGGGTTGTCGAGCGGATCGACGAGGACTCCTCCCAGCTCGCCGGGGCGCTGGAGGACTCCACCTCGAAGATCATCATCAGCACGCTGCAGAAGTACCCCTACGTGCTGGACAAGATCACGGACGCCGGGCTGCACGGCAGGCGGTACGCCGTGATCATCGACGAGGCCCATTCGTCGCAGGGCGGCGACGCCGCGGCCCGGCTCAAGGAGGCCGTCGGGGAGAACGCGACGCCACGGAAACCCGACGAGGACGAGTCCGTGTACCGGACCCGGGTCCGCGGCCGACAGCCGAACCTGTCCTACTTCGCGTTCACCGCGACGCCGAAGAAGCCAACGCTCGACCTGTTCGGCACCTGGGACCCGGACGCGAAGAACCCGCGCGACCCCGGCGAGCGCGGCATGAACGTGCCGTTCCACGTGTACTCGATGCAGCAGGCGATCGAGGAGGGCTACATCCTCGACGTGCTCTCGAACTACATCACCTACGACTCGAAGTGGCGGCTGCGGAACGAGGCCCGCAGGCAATTTCTTGATCTCGAAGACCCCGAGGTCGACGAGCGCAAGGCGAAGGCCCGGCTGGTCAAGCTTGCGCTCCTGCACCCGACGGCGGAGGCGGTACGGGGCAAGGTTATCGTCGAGGACTTCCGCGACAGTCTCGCCGGGCGGCTCGACGGACGAGCGAAGGCTATGGTCGTCTGCACGGGGCGGCAGCACGCGTTCGACATGTACAACGAGATCCGCAAGTGGGATGACGACCTGCCCGGCTGCGGCTTCGGCGTGCTGATCGCGTTCTCCGGGACGCTGAAGGACGAGCACACGACCCTGGAGTTCACCGAGGCCCAGCTCAACGGGTTCTCCGAGCGGCGGCTGCCGGAGATGTTCGGGTACGTGAAGGCGGACGACCCGCAGGCCCGGAAACGGAATCAAGACGAGTATCGGATCCTGGTCGTCGCCGACAAGTACCAGACCGGCTTCGATCAGCCGCTGCTGTGCGGCATGTACGTAGACAAGCCGCTGACCGGCGTCGCCGCGGTACAGACCCTGTCGCGGCTGAACCGGATTCATCCGCTCAAGACCCAGGACGACGTGCGGATCCTGGACTTCGCCAACGACGCGCACAAGATCCAGGCTTCATTCCTGCCCTGGTTCTCCCGGACGATCGCCGAACCGACCGACCCCAACCTTCTGTACGACCGGCAGCACAAGGTAATGGAGTTCGGGCTGCTCAGAGAGTCGGAGATGGAGTCCTTCATCCGCGTGCTCGCCGACGCCGGCCCGGGGCTGCTCCCGGCCGCCGCCGAGAAGGCACTGCACGCCAGGCTTCATCACTACCTGGAACCAGCGCTGGAACGGTTCGCCGGCCTCGGCACCGTCGACCAGGAGAACTTCCGCGAGGCGCTGGAGAACTTCACCCGCATGTACGCCATGGTGGCCCAGATCATCGACTGGGGTGACCCGGACCTGGAACGGCTGTACCAGTACGGCCGGGTTCTGCTAATCCGGCTCCCCGGACGGCCGCAGGTATCGGTCGACATCGGCGACGCGGACCTGTCGCATTACCGGGTGGAGAAGACCGGCCAGTACAACGTGTCCCTGACGATGACTGACACCGGTTCCGGTTCCGGTGACGGCATGGTCCGAGGGTACGCTTCCGACGGCGGTATTCACCGCGAGCCCGAGATCCGGCCGCTGTCGGAAATCATCGGGGAGCTTAACGACCGGTTCGGCTTCGGTCTCGGCAGCTCCGACGAGATCCTCGTCTATCAGGCGGTCTCGGGCCTGGTCCAGGACCCGAAGGCCCACCAGGTCGGGCTGATGAACGACGAGGCCCGGTTCGGCCAGGTCGCCGACGACAAGCTGGACGATATCGTCGCCGACAACGCCGAGCGCAACACCGAATTCATCAAGCACTACTTCGACAATCCTGAATTTCAGCAGGCCGTGAAGGAAGCGGCCCGCAAACGTGCCTACAAGATCATTACCGACCCGGCGCGAGATGAGGCGCTGGCCCGTCTACGCGCCGAAATGGCCCGTGAGACCGGAGGTACCACTCCGTAAATCTTCCGGAAAAATCAAAAACATGTGGCCCGTTCTAATGGTCATGCCGCATAATTGCACGGCTATCAGACGGGACAGGGGAATGGTGAAATGCGCGCGTGGATGGTGCGGGCCGGATCGGACGGCGAGCGGGAAGAAGCATCCATTACCGAGGGACTCACGATCGCCGGCTGGCCGGGGCTCGGAGACATCTCGCACTGCAGATCCCGGGAGGATCTCCGGGCCGAACTGGGCAAGGCGTACCCGCGGGAGAATCCTCGGGTCCTGTCTAACTGGCTGGGGCAGTTGTGGCGATTCCGATCGGTCATGCAGCCCGGAGACATCGTCGTACTGCCGAAGAAGGACGGCTCCTTGACGCTGGGCCACCTCACCGGGGACTACGAGTACCGGGCCGAAGCCGACGACGGTTTCCGGCACGTGCGGACGGTGACGTGGAAGCGCACGGACGTCGACCGGGCACGATCCGTGCGCGGCGGGCTGCGGGCCAGTCTCGGTTCCCTGCTGACGGTCAGCGAACTCCGCCGGTTCGACGCGGTGCGGCGTCTGGAGACGCTGGCGGACGGAGGTGCCGACCCCGGAGACGAAGAGACCCGGGATGACCTCCGACTACTGACCGAGCCGGAGGAACTGGCAGAGAAGGTCGCAGACGCCGAGGACGACCAGCCGGTGGAGCTCTCGGTCCGCGATTTCCTGAGCATCTGGGGCGAGATCAGCCGCCCGGCACGGGTGGTCCAGCGCATCCGGCAGGATCTCGACGCCTTCGGCTTGTCGACCGTGCCGCCGTTCACGGAGGTCCCGATCGAGTACACGATCCGTGTCATCGCGGTGGGCCAGACACCGGAGGCCGGGCGGCACGAGCGCGGCCAGGAGACCGCCGACCTGGAGCTGGAGAACGACGACGATGACGAGTCGCCCGCCGTGGACGCGGTCCTGCGGTACGAGGTCATCGCGCAGTCCGGCACGGAGGGTTCGGACGGTTCGGACGGCGATGACGAAGCCGACGAGATCATCGTCATGTCGCAGCGGGTCACGGTCGGCAGGCTGGTGCCCGCCCGACGGGTGCCGCGCAGCGTCAGGCTGGACGATCCGCTGGCGCTCGCCGTCGAAATCATGGCCGAGGAGACCTTCGACTATCTCGCGGTCCTCGACGACAACGGCAATCTGCGGGGATCCATCGGCTGGCGGGAGATCGGGGCCACCAACCGGGAACAGGATGCCCTGGTCAAGGACGCGACAGTCCGGAAGGTCCCCTCCGTGCGGACCGACGATCCGCTGGTCGAATGCGTCCCCCTGGTCGCGGAACACGGGCTGGTCTTCGTCCTCAATCCAGCCGGCTCCCTCTCGGGCATGGTGACCGCGTACGACCTCGCTCACCGGCTCGAAGAAGAACTGAGTCCGTACATCCTGGTCGAGGAGGTGGAACGTCGGCTGCGGCGCTCCCTGCTGGCGGCCCTGCTCCGAATCAAGGCCGAGACGGGCGAGTACGGACTGGCGGGAGACCCGAACAGGATCCGCAAGATCCGCCAGGCAGAAGCAGATTTTCAGGACTACGTGAAGATGCTGAGGCGCGCTGACGTGTGGGCGGCGCTTCGCTGGAACTATCGCCAGAACAACTTCGCGGACCGCATCGATCAGATCCGGCTCATCCGCAACGACCTGCTGCACTTCCACGAACTTACAGACGACGTCCGCCAGGCCAAGGTGGACGAGATCGGGGTGGCCCTGAAAATGCTCAAGCAGGTGGACCCCCGCGCCTGACCTCGAGAACACGATCGCCCGCGACGAAAGACGAGGCGCACGATGACCAGCCACCCGGAAACATCCCCGGTCGTTGTCTCCCCAGCCGACCGTCTCTGGCAGGAACTGCTTGACGGCAGGGATCAGCGACAGGCAACCGACACGCTCGCCGACATCGCCGCGTTCATGTCGTTCCTGGCAATGGGCGATGTCGCTGGTCACGGAGAGGACCCCGGCGGACGCAGATCGTGGAAGGATATCGAATCGCTGCCGGACACGGACCTCGTCGCGGAACTTCCCCCGGCCGTCAACGCTTACGTCTCCGATCACCGCATGCCGGGAGGCACCGCTTTCCGTGACGGACTGCGGCCTGGACGGGTCGGCTTCTGGCGCTCGCTCGCGGCCATGGACGCCGCGGATATGCACCAGAGGGTGTTCGAAGAGCTGCACAGCCGCTATGTCGACTGGTCCGAGACACGGGTCCCGATGACGTCGGTAGAACTTGCCGCCATCGTGTTTTCGTTGATTTCCCCGATGAACGAAGGCGGTATCCTCGATCCGGCCTGCGGTACAGGAAACCTGCTGTTTTCCCTGGTTAAGAAGATGGGGATGGGCGCCGTCCGCGCAGGGCAAGAAGCCGATCCGGCGCTGGCCCGGATAGCGGCCTACCGGCTGGACTGGAACGGCGGCCCCAGCACGCCCATCGCGGTCGGGGATTCTCTGCGTGATGATCACTACCACGACTGGCGTGGCGGCCATGCGGGGTCCTCGCTCGTCCTCTGTGACCCGCCGACCGGCCCCGGGGACTGGGGGTACAAGGAACTGATCGGTGATGCCCGGTGGGAATTCGGGTGTCCGCCGAACGACGAACCCGCGTTCGCCTGGCTGCAGCACTGCTACGCCCACCTGCGGCCCGGCGGCACCGCGATCGTGGTCATGCCCGAGGACGCCGCGTCGCGCCATTCCTGCCGGGACCTCCGCGAGGCGATGCTCCGCGCTGGTGCGCTGCGCGAGATCATCGCCTTGCCGCCCCTACTGGGCGGCGGCCGTGCGACAGGTGTTCACCTGTGGATCCTGGATCGTCCGAGTGCCGGGCGCCTGGATGTCGACGGCGAGGTCATCGATCAGGTCGGCCCGGCCTGGTCCGTCCACATGACGGACGCCACGAGGTTCGGCCGCGAGCAACTGCGCCGGATTCAGGACGGCTGGTGGTCCCACTTCCGTGACGAGCCGGACTCAAGCACCCTGGTCCCCGTCACCGATCTCCTGAGCGGCGACATCGACCTCACACCGTCACGACATGTCCGTCCCTCGACGGACACGGCGACGGCGCTGCACCGGACTCTGGAAGATCTGACACCGCTGGCGGAATCGCTACCCGGCCTCCTGCCCCGTGATCTCGTACCGCTGGCCTCCACCGGGTCCATGCCGGTGATCTCGGTAGCCAAACTGGAGCGTGCCGCCGAGGTCCATGTGTTCCTCAACTTCGAACTGCCCCGCATCGAGGTGAACGGGCTCAGGCCAGGGGATGTTTTGATTTCGGCGGCTGATCCCATGGAGCGTCCCGTCGTCGTCACCGAAACCGGGGATGACCCCACGGCCGACCGGCACCTTCTGCGATGTGAGCCCGGCAACCTCGACCCGCATTTCCTGGCCGCCTTCCTGCACAGTCAGGCCGTGGCCGGCCTGGTCTCGTTCCGCTACGACGTACGGCAGGCGCACGTGCCCCGGATTCCGCTCGCCGAGCAGCGGCGTTACGGGGCCGCGTTCCGCGATCTCGCGACGTTCGCCGCGACGACACGACGCGCCGCCAGTCTCAGTGATGAGGTGACACGGCTCGCCGCCATCGGCCTCGCCTCCGTTCTTGAGCTGCCATCCGGCCCGCAAACTCCGCATAATTAACTCATGGTCACGATTCGGATACACAATGACTGAGGCAATGGAACCGTCGCCGGAACTGCTCGCTGGCCGGTACCGGATAGACGGGCGGCTCGGCAAGGGTGGCATGAGCCTGCTCCACTACGGCTACGACGAGCGCCTGGACCGACGGGTCGCGATCAAGATGCTCCGGCCGCCCGCGGACCTGCCCGCCAAGCCCGGCAGCCCTGCGGCCACGGAGATACTCGACGCCCACGACCGCAACCAGAAACGCTTCCTGCGCGAGATCCGGGTCATGGCCGGACTCGAACTGCCGGGGATCCCGGCCATCTACGACAGCGGCGTCGACAAACCCGAGGACGGATCATCGCGCCTGTGGGTCGTCATGCAACTGCTGCGCGGCACGACGCTGGAGGCGCTGCTCGGGCAGACGGACTACGAGTCCGAACCGCTTGGCGTCGCGCAGGCGGCGGCGATCTCCGCCCAGATCGCCGCGGTCCTCGCCGACATGCACCGAGTCGACATCGTGCACCGGGACATCAAGCCCGCCAACGTGATGCTCACCGACGGAGGACTGGTAAAGGTCCTCGACTTCGGCATCGCGATCCTGCACGGCGCGGGCGCGCTGCCCCGCCTCACCCAGGTCGGGCACACCGTCGGAACTCCGCTGTACATGTCGCCGGAGCAGTGGCACGGGCAGACCGTGGGAACAGCATCCGACATCTACTCCCTGGGCTGTCTGCTCGCCGAGCTGCTCACCGGAGACCCGCCCTTCCCCGTGCCCGCGGACTCGCTGCGCGCCGCGCACCTGGGCACCCCCGCGCCAGAGATGAGGTCCCTTCGGGATGGTGTTCCCTCGGACCTGGATTCGCTCGTCGCGTCGATGCTGGCCAAAGACCCGGCCGCGCGCCCGACGGCGGCCCGGGTCTACGAGGCGCTGCTCCCGTTCACCGCCCCGACGCCGGGCGGATCCGGGGCGGCGGCCGTCTCGGCACCCGTTTCCCGTACCGGCTCGAAGGACCTCCGCGATCCCACCCGCCCGTTCCGCTTCCCGCTGTTCGCCCCGGGCCCTGATGAGACATCCCCGGCGGAGGAGATTCTCGAGGAAGTCCTGACGGACAGCGACGCCGAGCTGCTGCTGAACCGCGCTCGCACGTTCCTTGACATCGACCGCCCGTCCGAGGCGGTCCGCCTGCTGGAAAAGGGCGTCGCCCAGTCACGGCAGGACCCGGCCCTCCGGCTCCGGCTTCGGCACTACCTCGGGTTCGCGCTGTTCTGGGCCGGGGAGTACACCCGTGCCGCGTCGTACCTCGACAGCGCCGGAGACGACTACCGGAAGTATTTCGGTCCCGGAGATTCTGTCGTTCTCGAATGCGCCTACCACGCCGGACTCGCCTACGCCGAGTCCGGCAAGCCTGGCAAAGCCCTCCCCCAGCTCCGCTTCTACGTCGAGAACGCCGACCGGGACAGCGACGCTCCCTCGATCCTCGAAACCCGGTTCATCATCGCCCAGTTGCGGGCTGCCGTCGGCCATCCCGAGGAGGCCCTGGCCGATCTGCGCACGCTGCGGCCGGAGCTGGCCTCGGCCTTCGGCCAAAACTCCACCCAGGTCCGCAACCTCGACAAGTACGCGGCCCGTCTGTCCGGATCCGCATAACGCCAGGTGCCTAGCGCTCCCTCGACGGGCGCAAGTGTCCGCCGCTGCGCGGGCGTGAGCAGTGGCTTCGGAGGGTGCCTTTCCGGGTCACGTCAGACCGGGTGGAACTCCACCCGGTACAGCAGCGTGTCGTCGCCGATCGGGCCCGCGTGGGCGGCGCGGGTCCGCAGGGCCTCCCGGTCCGGCTCTCCGGCCCGCCGCACATCGTCCTCGGTGATACCGGCGAACGGGACCAGGTCGACGGAATCGACCTCGATCAGGTTCCGGCCCGGCCCGACCGGATACCGGCCCCCGGCCCTGACCTTGGGCCGCTTCCACAGCCGGAACGACACCGTGATGTCTCCGGCCAGCACGTCGTCGCGCAACTCCTGGCTGAACTGCACGCTTCGAGGTTAACGGGCCGCGGCTAGCGTCCCGGTCCGGTCTCCAGGAGGATCGACATCCCATCATTTTCCCGGAAATCCGCATGATAGTTCCACTAGCGTGGTTTCTCGTCACACGGTGACTACGACGAGCGGAGCATGCGTGAGCGACACCGCGGTCGCCGGGCCGACCGAACTGTCCGGCCCGGCGGGCGGGCTGGAACTGTCCCGGACCCAGATGAACGTCATCTTCGGCACGATCATGCTCGGCATGCTCCTGTCGTCGCTGGACCAGACGATCGTCTCCACCGCCCTGCCGACCATCGTCGGTGACCTCGGCGGCGCCGGGCACGTGAGCTGGGTCGTCACGGCCTACATGCTGGCCGAGACGGTCTCCACGGTGCTGGCCGGGAAGTTCGGCGACCTGTTCGGCCGCAAGCGCGTCTTCCAGGCCGGCGTCGCCGTCTTCATCGTGGGGTCGTTCTTCTGCGGCCTGGCCAACAGCATGATGCTGCTCATCGCCTTCCGCGCGATCCAGGGGCTGGGCGCCGGCGCGCTCACCGTCACCTCCACCGCCCTGATCGCGGACGTCATCCCGCTCCGGCTGCGCGGCACCTACCAGGGCGTGCTCGGCGCCGTCTTCGGCGTCACGACGGTCATCGGCCCGCTGCTCGGCGGGATCTTCACCGACGACCTGTCCTGGCGCTGGGTGTTCTACATCAACGTGCCGATCGCGGTCATCGTCATCGCGCTGGCCGCGCGGACCATCCCGCAGGTGGTCAGCGGGCTCAAGCCGAAGATCGACTACCTGGGGTGCCTGTTCGTCGCGATCGGCGCCACCGGGCTCACCCTGGCCACCTCCTGGGGCGGCACCCAGTACGCGTGGGGGTCGCCCGTCATCATCGGCCTGTTCGTCGTGTCCGTCGCGGCGCTGGTGACCTTCGTGTTCGTGGAACTGCGCGCGCCCGAGCCGATCCTGCCGATGCGCCTGTTCCGCAGCCGCGTGTTCAGCGTGTGCTCGGTGCTGAGCTTCATCGTCGGCTTCGCCATGATCGGGTCGATCACGTTCCTGCCCACGCTCCTGCAGTACGTGAACGGCGTGTCCGCGACCATGTCCGGCCTGCGGATGCTGCCCATGGTCGTCGGCCTGCTGGCCACCGCGATGGCCAGCGGCACGGTCGTCGGCAAGACCGGCCGCTACAAGATCTTCCCGATCGCCGGGTCCGCGGTCACCGCGGGCGGCCTGTACCTGATCTCCCGGATCGGCTCCGGGACCAGCTTCTGGGTCGAATCGCTGTGCCTGCTGGTCCTCGGCGCGGGCATCGGCCTGATCATGCAGATCCTCACCCTCGTCGTGCAGAACACCGTCCCCTACGAGGACCTGGGCACCGCCACCGGCGGCGTGACGTTCTTCCGCACTCTGGGAGGCTCGTTCGGCGCCTCGATCATGGGCAGCATCTACGCCAACCAGCTCGCCGGGAACCTGGCCTCGGCCCTGATGAAGGCCCGGGTCCCGGCCGCCGCGGTGTCCAGCCCCGCCCTGGTGCACAAGCTCCCGGCCGCCGCCCGGGACCTGGTCGTCGGCGCGTACGCCGCGTCCCTGCAGCACGTGTTCCTGTTCGCCGTCCCGGTCGCCGCCGTCGCCCTGGTCCTGGCCGTTTTCCTGCCCCAGGTCCAGATGCGCGGCGTGACCAGCGCCGCGGGCGTGGGCGACGGGTTCGCGATGCCGGAGGGCGCCGACAACGAGCAGCAGCTGGCCAACATCGTCGGCCAGGTCCTCCGCCGGGACGACGCCCCGCACCTGGCCGGGATCGTGGCGCGTTCCGGGTCCGGGCTGGACGTCGCGGCCGCGTGGGGCGTCCTGGGCGTCTTCATCCACGAGCGGGTGTTCGGCGGGCCGCTGCCCGAGTCGGCGATGGAGGCGCGGGTCGGCGTGCCGTCCGGGGTACTGACCCCCTTCTACGCCGAGGTCGCCGGGGCCGGCTACCTGACCCGGGAGGCCGGCGGGCTGCTCGCGCTGACCGAGCGGGGCCGGGCCGAGGCCGAGGAGCTCACCGCTACGTGGAAGGCGTGGCTGATGGGCGAGCTGCACGACTGGCTGACCGAGCACCACGTCACGCCGGAGCAGGAAGCGGAAGTGCAGGGGGCCATCGGCCGCATCGCGCTGCGCCTGGTCCGCGAGGCCGCGGCCGAGCCCCGGCACGGGGCCATCACCGCCGGGGCCGGAGCCTAGGCTCCGGGGTCGGCCGGCTGGCCGTCGATGAAGCCGAGGAGAACGGGGGCGGCCTGGACCCACGGGTCGAACAGGCTGCCCTCGCCCTTCTGGAACCGCGCGACGGCCGCTTCCCAGGCGTCTTCGGGCCACGGCGGCTCGACCAGGACGGACCCCTTGATCAGGCTGTGGACCTCCAGGGAGGTCCGCCGCGGGTGGTCGAGGTCGCCGGCGCCGCCGCGGATGATCAGGGTGGGCACCGTGATCTGCTCGAACTCGTAGTCCGCGACGCCGGGGATCGGCTCGTTCGGCTTGGGCACGAACGCGTCGAACCAGCGGTTCATGACCCGCTCGAACTCCTCCGCCCCGGTCGCGCGCAGCCGGGTCGCGTTCCGCGGGTTGGCGGCGCACAGCTCCGACCAGCCCGGCAGGCCGAGGACGCCCTCGATGCCGGCGGACCGGACCGTCCTGATCTCGTTCATGACGTACACGCCGGCCAGCGACATCGTGCTGAACACGCCGCCGACGATGTGCCAGAGCGCGAGCCGGGAGACGAGCCGGGGGTACAGGAGGGCGAAGATGACCGAGTCCCGGGCGCCGCCGGAACCGCCGGCCGCCACGACCGGGCCGAGGCCCAGCTTCGTGACCAGCTCGCCGATGGTTTCCGCGCGCATGTGCGACTCGGACCGGCCGTACAGCTGGATGTCGGACTTCCCGCAGTTGGGCCGGTCCCACAGCAGGACGCGCTTGCCGCCGTCGGCGAGGGCCCGGGCCAGCTCGCCGATCCCGCCGTAGTCCTTGCTGAACCGCCCGCCCGGCGTCAGGACCACCGTCTCGCCGTCTTCCGGCCCGATGAGCTCGTAGACCACGATGCCGCCGTTGATGTCGATCTCGGCTTCGGGCACGTTTTCCTCCTTGGTGGCAGGCGCCGGGGTGTTACCGGGCGGCGCCGCGGGGCACGTCGCGGAACGGGATCCCGCGGTCCCTGGCGGTCTCGCGGGGCAGGCCCAGGACGCGTTCGGCGATGACGTTGCGGGCCATCTCGCTCGTGCCGCCACCGATGGCGCCTGCCTGCCGGATGAGGAAGGAGTCGCCGACGCCGGCCGCGGCCCCGTCGGTCTCGTCCCAGGCGACGCCGGCGCCGCCCGCCAGCTCGAACTTGATCTCCGAAGCCCGGACCTGGGCGAGGGTGAAGAACAGCCGGGCGACGGCCGACGCGGTGTCCGGCAGCTGCCCGGAGCGGATCCCGGCCGCGACCCGCCGCTGCAGGGCGGCGCCCGCCAGGTCCAGGGTGCGGGCCTGCCCGACGAGGTCGCGGGCGAGCGGGTCGGCCAGGCGGCCCGCGTCCCGGGCGATCGCGGCCGGCGAGGCCTCGGCGGTCCCCTGCCGCGCGTCGGCGGGGCTGGTCACGTACGGGGAGTTGTGCTGCATCCGCTCGTGGAACAGCAGCCGGGTGGCCACCGTCCAGCCCTGGCCGACCTCCCCCACCCGGTGGGTGTCGGGGACCCGGACGTCGGTGAGGTACTCCTGGCAGAAGTCCCGGGCACCGTTGAGCATCTCGATCTGGCGGACCTCGATGCCCCGCTGGCGGATGGGCAGGGCGAACATGGTCAGGCCCGCGTGCTTGGGCGCGTCCCAGTCGGTGCGGGCCAGGCACAGGGCCCAGTCCGCCCACCAGGCGCCGGTCGTCCAGATCTTGGAGCCGTTGAGCACCCAGTCGTCGCCGTCGGCGACGGCGGTGGTGAGGGCCCCGGCCATGTCGGACCCGCCGCTGGGCTCCGACAGGAACTGCATCCAGATTTCCTCGCCCCGCAAGATGGCGGGCAGGTGCTCGCGCTTGAGTTCCTCGGGCGCGTGCTCCAGCAGCACCGCGCCGCACGGGGACATGGTGGGGACCGTGAACCGGGACGGCCACTCGTAGCCGCCCAGTTCCTCGTTCAGCGCCCGCTGATGGGCCGGGGTGAGGCCGAGCCCGCCGTACTCGGGCGGCACGACGACCCCGGCCAGGCCCGCGTCGAAGAACCGGCGCTGCAGGACCCGGTCGTGGGCGACGGCGGCGAGTTCCTCCTCCTCGGGACGGTGGTTCAGGCCCGCCGCGGCGTAGCCGCTGGCCGGGCCGAGGGTGGCGCGGATCCAGTCCCGGGCCCGGGCCCGGAATTCCTCGACGCTCTCGCTACTCACAGGCCCTCCCGGGTGACGACATGGTCCGCGATCCGCTGCCGGTGCTCGGCCGGCGTCCCGTGCAGCGCCCGGTTAAGGACGACGCGCCGCAGGTACAGGTGCAGGTCGTGCTCGCGGGTCAGCCCGATCCCGCCGTGCAGCTGCACGCACTCGTGCATCAGTTCCGTTCCGTACTGGCCGGTGTAGGCCTTGGCCGCGCTCGCCAGCTCGGCGGCGTCCGGGCTCCGTTCCCGCACCGCGGCGGCGGCCTCGGCGGCGATCGCGCAGCTGGCTTCCAGCCAGGTCGCCATGTCCGCGAGCCGGTGCTTCAGGGCCTGGTAGGACGCCAGGGGGCGGCCGAAGGAGTACCGGTCGGACGCCCAGGCCAGGGTCATGTCGAAGCCGGCCCGCATCGCCCCGGCCGATTCGGCGGCCGCGAGCACGAGGGCGGCCTGGGCCTGCCAGGCCACCTGCTGGCCGGCCTGCCCGGGCGGGCCGACGGCGGCGCTGGCGGGGACCCGGACGCCGTCGAAGGCGACCGCCGCGAAGTCCCGGCTGTAGTCCGGTGTCCGCAGCGGGGTGATCGTGACGCCCGGGGCGGCGGCGGGCACGAGGACCTGGGCGAAGTCCCCGTCCAGGCGGCCGGTGACCAGGAGGTACTTCGCCCGCCCGGCGGCCTCCGCGGGGCGCTTGGCTCCGTTCAGGACGAGGTCGCCGCCGTCGCTCGTGATGTCCAGGCTCCCCCCGGACGGCTCCGCGTGGCACCAGGCCGCGGTGGCGGTTCCGGCCAGCAGCTCGGCCAGGGCCTCCGGGTGCGTTCCCGCCTGGCCCAGCGCCGCGGCGGCCAGGCTCGCGGGGACCAGGGGTCCGGGCGCGGCGTGGCGGCCGAACTCGTAGGCGATGAGGCACAGGTCCTCCAGGCCCCGTCCGCTGATGCTTCCGCCGCCCGCGTCCTCGCTGACCAGCAGGGAGGTCCATCCGAGGTCGGCGCCGCGGCGCCAGTAGCGGGCCTCGAAGTCCGCCGGAACGCCGTCGGCGAACCCCTGAAGCGTGGCCGGGGGGACCTGGTCGGCCAGGAACTTGGCGGTCGTTTCCTGGAAGAACTCCTGGTCAGATGTGAGGTCGAGAAACATGCGGCAGGTGCTCCAGACGCGGCGCGACCGCGATGGAAGTGATGTTACCGGTGTAAGAGAATGTGATTCTATCTAAGCGCGCGGCGGCCCGGCCGTCAACGAGCGGGTCCTTACGGGGCTGTCGCCGTCCCGCGCGGCCAGGGCTTGCCGGAGAGTTCCTCGATGGACTGGTTGAACCGGGTGAGCCCGGCCAGCAGCCGGCCGATGTCCGACGGGTCCCAGTCCCGCAGGACCGTGCGCAGGCCGTTGACCGACCAGTCGCGCTCGCTGCGCAGGCGCCGCCGGCCCTCCTCGGTGATCCGGAGCTTGCGGGCGAGCCCGCCCCCGGGGTCCGGGATCCGCTCGGCGACTCCGATCCGGAGCATGGCGGCGCTCTGCCGGTTGACCGTGGAGGTGTCCAGGCCGAACGCCTCGGCGAGCTGTCCGATCGACATCGGCCCCTCGGCCTCGATGCGGCTGAGCAGGATGAACGCGCTGCGGTCCAGCCGGTCGCCGCCCCGGTAGCTGTCGGCCACGTCCAGGATGAAGTGCCGGTTCACCAGCATCAGCTCGCGGACCAGATCGGCGATGTCTTCGTCCGCGTCCGGCCGCCCGTCTCGCTGCACCTGTCCCTCCACGGCTTCCCAGACTAGTGTCCGCGCGGAACCGCCCGCGCGGGACGCTCCTTATGTACTATGCACATAGTGTGTATCGTACATATTTAGGGAGCCGGACATGAGAAGGGCCCCGAACAGCGGGCTGATCGTCGCCGTCCTCGCGGCCGGCGGCATCGTGGTCTCGCTGATGCAGACCCTGCTGGTGCCGATCCTGCCGGAGTTGCCGTCGCTGCTGCACACCAGCGAGGCGAACGCGTCCTGGGCGGTGACCTCCACGCTGCTGGCCGCCGCGGTGGGCATGCCGGTCTTCGGGCGGCTGGGCGATATGTACGGCAAGCGACGGGTCCTCCTCGCCTGCGCGGTACTGATGATCATCGGCTCGGTGATGTGCGCGCTCACGAGCTCGCTGTGGCCGATGGTGGCCGGGCGCGCCCTGCAGGGCCTGTCCGGCGCGGTGATCCCGCTGGGCATCAGCGTCATGCGCGACACCCTGCCCGCGGAGAAACTGGCGTCCTCCGTCGCGCTGATGAGCGCGTCCCTCGGCGTCGGCGGCGCCCTCGGCCTGCCCGCGGCGGCGCTGATCGCGCAGCACGCGAACTGGCACGTGCTGTTCTGGGTGTCGGCCGCGCTGGGGGCGGTGGTCACCGTGCTCGTCCCGCTGACCGTGCCCGAGTCGCCGAACCGCGCCGGGGGGCGGCTCGACGTTCCGGGGATCGCCGGGCTCGCGGCCGGGCTCGTGGCGCTGCTGCTGGCGATCACCGAGGGCGGCACGTGGGGGTGGACGGACGCCAGGACGCTGGGCTGCTTCGCCGGCGCCGTCGTGGTCCTCCTCGTCTGGGGCGCGTGGGAGCTGCGGGTGCCGGCGCCGCTGGCCGACCTCCGCACCAGCGCCCGCCGTCAGGTCCTGATCACGAACCTGGCGTCGATCGTCGTCGGCTTCGGCATGTACGCCTCGCAGCTCATCGCCCCGCAGGTCCTGGAGATGCCGGTGGCGACCGGCTACGGCCTGGGCCAGTCCATGGTCGCGACCGGGATGTGGATGCTGCCCGCCGGCCTGGTGATGATCGCCCTGTCGCCGGTCACCGGGCGCCTGATCGGCCGGTACGGCGCGAAGGTGCCCATGCTCGCGGGCGCCCTGGTGCTCGCGGCCGGGTACGGGATCGCCGACGCCCTGCTGCACCACGCCTGGGGCATCATGATCGGGATGGCGGTCATCGGCGGCGGGATCGGCCTGGCCTACGCCGCGATGCCGTCGCTGATCATGGCGGGCGTCCCGGTCTCGGAGACCGCCGCGGCCAACGGCCTGAACTCGCTGATGCGGTCCATCGGCACCTCCCTGGCCAGCGCGGTCATGGGGGCGATCCTCGCGCACATGACCGTGCGCATGGGCGGTTTCACGCTCCCGTCGCAGAACGGGTTCCGCACCGGCCTGCTGGTCGGCGGCGGCGGCGCGCTCGTCGCCGCGCTCGTGGTGCTGGCCATCCCGCGCCAGCGCCCGGCCCCGGCATCGGCCCCGGCCCCGGCGGCCAGCCAGCCCGGCCCGGCTGGCCCGGAGGCCGGGGCGACCGCCCCCGCTGACGGCTCCGCGCCCGATGACGGGCCGCGGGTCTTCGGCCGCGTCCGCCGGCCCGACGGGACCCCGCTGGCCGGAGCGGCGCTCACGCTGATCGCCGCCGGCGGGCGCCAGGCCGGGCTGGCCGCCGCGGGACCGGACGGCGGCTACCGCATCGGCATCGCCGAGCCCGGCGACTACACCCTGATCGCGCACGCCAGCGGGTACCGGCCGCACGCGGCCGCGGTCCGCGGCGGCACGGGGGCCCGCGAGGTCGACGTGCTGCTGGCCGGGGCGTCCGGGCTGACCGGGACCGTCCGCTCGGCGGGCGGCCCGGTGCCGGACGCGCGCGTCACCCTGCTCGACTTCCAGGGCAACGTGAGCGCGACCGCGGCCACCGGTCCCGACGGCTCCTACGCGTTCGACGACGTCGCCGAGGGCGAGTACACCGTGATCGCGGCCGGCTACCCGCCCGCGGCCAGCACGCTCACGGTCCGGGCGGGCGCCTCCCACGCCCATGACGTGACGCTGTCCCACCCGGAGGGCTGACGCCGGGCCCGGCGGCTACCAGGTGACGTTCAGGGACTTCACGCCGAAGACGACGCTGAAGACGCGGAACTCGGGGGCGGCGTCCGGGTCGGCCAGGGCGAGGCCGGGGAAGCGGCGCAGGAGGGCCGGGAAGGCGGTGCGCATCTCCATCCGGGCCAGGGGCGCGCCCAGGCAGTGGTGGACGCCGTGACCGAAGGCGACGTGCCCCATGCCGCCCCGGGCCAGGTCCAGGCGCTCGGGGTCATCGATGTAGGCGCGGTCGCGGTTGGCGGAGGGAATCGACGGGATGATCAGTGATCCCTCCGGAATGACGCGACCGGAGAGCTCGACTTCCTTCGTGGTCAGGCGGGGCGGCAGCGTGTGCACAATGGACAGCCAGCGGAGCAGTTCTTCCACGGCCGCCTCGACGGCGGCGCTGTCGCCGTCCCGGAGCAGGGCGAGCTGGTCCGGGTCCTGCAGCAGCGCCAGGGTGCCCAGGCCCAGCATGTTGGAGGTGGTCTCGTGCCCGGCCAGCAGGAGCAGGTCGGCGACGCCGGTGATCTCCTCGGCGTCGAGGGTGCCGCCGTGCTCGCGGACCAGCATGCCGAGCATGTCCTCGCCCGGCTCGGCCTGGGCCCGGGCGACCAGGCCTGCCATGTACTCGCGGTTGTCCTGCCCGGCCTTCATCCGCACCTCGGGCGGCTGTGACATGTCGAGCATCCGGGCGGACCGCTCCTGGAACCCGGTCCGGTCGCCGAACGGCACGCCCAGCAGTTCGCAGATGACCAGGGACGGGACCGGCAGCGCGAAGAGCGACACCAGGTCCGCGGGTTTCCCGGCCCGTTCCAGGTCGTCCAGGGCGTCGCTGACGATCTCGGTGATCCTCGGCTCCAGCCGCTTCATCCGGCGCACAGTGAACTCCGGGGTCAGCAGCCGCCGCAGCCGGGTGTGGTCCGGCGGGTCGTACATGATGAGAAACCCGTCCCGGCGCGGCTTGCTCTCCTCGCCGGCGGGCGTTCCCAGGCGGGCCGGGCGGTCGCTGCTGAAGGTGGCCGCGTCGGCGAAGACCCGGCGGATGTCCTCATGGCGAGTGATCACGTAGGCGGCGTTGCCGAACGGCGTCACCGTCTCCAGGATCCCGTCGTCCTCCCGGATCCGGGCCATCTCCGGCACCAGGGCGAACCCGTCCCGGCGCATGTACAGCGGCAACTCCGGCGTTTCCGTCATAGAGCCCACCCTAACCCGAACGCCCGCGCACCCGAAGGAACGGCTGCTACGGCAGGGTAAGACGGACGCCCGCGTCCTCGGCTTCGTGCGCGTCGTCAAAGGCATGCGTCCGGGTCAGGTCCGCCTCGGCGGTGCCCCGGGAGGAGAAATCGATCCGGGCGGTGTAACGCCG